>NZ_JASISN010000050.1:0-1033 GCF_030063085.1 Planococcus sp. S3-L1
GTTCTTGCCCTTCTTTGTTGCCTTCACCGGTTGCTGTTACGTAATCCACAAAGTAACCAATGTGCGACTTCCATGTTTCTTCAAATTGTGCACCGGCTTCGTCGCCGTAAACCGATCCTACGGCTGCACTTAAGTCATCTGCGTTCGCAAGAAGTGCCCCTGCTGCTTGGTCAAAACTTTCGGCGCCGTCCGCGCCGTCTTGCATCGCCATAACCGCAAGTCCTGCGTGTTCAGTGAACGTTGTGTTGAGTGTGGCACGCAAATCAATGGCCGGTGTATCGGCACTGGTGTTGTCAAATTTATCCGGGAATTGCGTCGTGATCGCTACAGACAGGCTTTCGGCGAACATGCTCATGTGTTGAATCGATTCGCGCTCAAGTGAGTAAGCTTTTTCAAAATCGCCCGCTACATACGCGTCAAACGCCATGATCAACTGATCGACGTGCATGTCCAATCCTTCTTGAACCGCCGCTGCTGGCAAGAGTCCGCCTGTGGCGGTATCAAAGAATTTCGATTGTTCGACTTTGTAAGTTTCCAGTTCCGCTAACGCTTGATCTTTGCCTTCTTGGTTGTCTTCAGCGGTTGCTGTCACGTAATCGACGAAATAGCCGATGTGCGACTTCCATACTTCGTCAAACTGTGCGGCGCCTTCTTCCCCGTAAACTGAACCAACGGCTGCAGACAAGTCGTCAGCGTTTGCCAGTAAGGCCCCTGCTGCTTGATCAAAATCTTCTGCCCCGTCGACGCCTTTACGCATCGCTTCAACTGCTAGAAATGCGTGCTCTGTTAAGGTGGTATCCAGTGCGATGCGCAGTTCCGCCGCAGGTGTTGTCGTGCTTACTTCCGTTGCCGCTTCGCTTGTTGAATGACCGCCGTGGCTGTCGGCAAGTGCTGCCGTTGGTACAAGCAACGCTAGGCTAAGTGGTAGGGCTAACAGTAATTTGTTTAATTTCATAATAAAATCGCTCCCTTTTTCTTGTTTTTTTTTTCGTTATACAGACATAACGCAAAGGGCATTTGTTTAGATCACTTT
>NZ_JASISN010000051.1:0-950 GCF_030063085.1 Planococcus sp. S3-L1
AACTGCAACCTTATTCGAATTAAGATATATTTCACTTTCCGGGTGCATCTCTATAAACCAACCATTTTTACAATCAAATTTTTTCATTTTCATTTCCCCTTATTTATATACTTAAGTTATTACTTTAGAATAACATAAAAGGAAATATTCCTGCGTGAAAGATAACTAGAAGCCTACGGGTTCTTTTTTATTATATTTGAATGTAACATAAGTGTAATTAAGTTACATTCAAAAACTTGATTCTACTGGATTCACCAGAAAATCATTCGGAACTAATTTCATTAGAAAAAATGATACATTCAGAATGCTGTTCTATAAGGTTTTAAAACTTGAATCTCACAAGATCTAGGTTTACATATCGCAGCTTATCGGAAGTTACTTATAGAGAAAAGGAGAGAAGAGGTTATGCGCAGCATATCTTTTCTCCTTTTTGCTTGTGAATTCAATCTTTTACGAACGGTTATTTGAAAGATATTAATAGGCTTAACTATTTTCCCTAACTCACTTGATACTTTTATGTACCTGCTATTAGAAAAAGAATGAAAGCTGTAGTTCTGATCACCTTTTGTATAGCTCTACTAATTTTTTACCATCAGTGTCACCAAAGATAGTAGTGAGTGGAACTAAATTGATGAAAACATTTAAGTAAGACACGAATATGAAGCTATCTAAATAATGACGGAAAACTCCGAACTCATATCCAGTGGTCACATCCAGAACCAGTGCGCAAATTAAGTTAAATAGCACTCCACCTAAAAAGAAGAAGGTCTTTTGAGTTGTGCTCATCCAGTTGATCGTATTTGCGACGACTCTTCCGCCGGCAAAATAAGCATTTCTGATATTGAAGTTGTTCTTTTTCCATAGAATTTTACCATTCCCAATACTGAACTCATTGATCTTTCCACCAAATAGCTTAAGAAAAAAGGCATGTCCGGTCTCATGAATAAATG
>NZ_JASISN010000052.1:0-926 GCF_030063085.1 Planococcus sp. S3-L1
TGCGTGACAGGCAGGCATGTTAACCGCTACACCACGGGACCATTTGGTTGCGGGGGCAGGATTTGAACCTGCGACCTTTGGGTTATGAGCCCAACGAGCTACCGAACTGCTCCACCCCGCGACAATACTATTTTCTTACGATTAACATTGTGAAATTTAAAAACAACGCGTTCACTATGTAACTGTAAATGGTGGAGGATGACGGGATCGAACCGCCGACCCTCTGCTTGTAAGGCAGATGCTCTCCCAGCTGAGCTAATCCTCCATGAAATTGGTGACCCCTACGGGATTCGAACCCGTGTTACCGCCGTGAAAGGGCGGTGTCTTAACCGCTTGACCAAGGGGCCGTGCTTTTAAAAAGAACTTCTGGCGGAGAGCAAGGGATTCGAACCCTTGAGACGGTTGCCCGCCTACATGATTTCCAATCATGCTCCTTCGGCCACTCGGACAGCTCTCCATATTTGGCTCCGAAGGTAGGACTCGAACCTACGACCATCGCATTAACAGTGCGGTGCTCTACCACTGAGCTACTTCGGAATAATTATTCAGACTGGCAACGTCCTACTCTCACAGGGGGAAACCCCCAACTACCATCGGCGCAAAAGAGCTTAACTACCGTGTTCGGGATGGGAACGGGTGTGGCCTCTTTGCCATCATTACCAGACTGAATTTATTTTGAAAGACAAGTTTTATTATACCATTAGTACCGGTTTTTTCAAGCTTTTTTTACAAAAACTTTCTTATTCTTTCAAAACTGGATAAACGACAGGTGAAACAGGCAAGTTTTTCGCATACAGTATGTTGGTTAAGTCCTCGATCGATTAGTATTCGTCAGCTGCACGTATCGCTACGCTTCCACCTCGAACCTATCTACCTCATCGTCTTTGAGGGATCTTACTTGCTTGCGCAATGGGAAATCTCATCTT
>NZ_JASISN010000053.1:0-911 GCF_030063085.1 Planococcus sp. S3-L1
ATCCAGGAAGGTTTCATCACAGAGGAATCGCTGGCTATTGATGCCACGCATTTCGAAGCACGCGACAAACCGGCAGCGGCTGAGAAAAAAGAAAAAGCAACTCCGAAAAAACGAGGACGGAAGCCGAAAGCCGAACAAGCTGAGTGGCAAGCCGCCCAACAAAAACAGGAAGCTGAGAAGACGCTCTACGAAAAAGAGATTGTCCATCAATTGGGTGCCTCCACAGAGGCGCTGGTAAACGAGATGCCCGTTGCCCCGAAATGGGGCATCAAGAAAAATAGTGATGGAAAAAACACATTTTGGTTCGGCTACAAAGCTCATTTAGCTGTCAGCACGATCAGCCAATACATTATCAGAGGGCTCATGAGTTCCGGCAACTTGAATGATGGAAAAGCCGCCATCCCTCTCCTGAAGCAAATCCAGCAAACGATGCCGGGTCTTTTTCAAGCGGGCATCCTGGACAAGGGTTACGATTACAAACCCATTTACCAACAACTGCAGGAAATGAACCTTCACGCCGTCATCGCTTACAACCCGCGCAGGGAAGGCGAAGTGATCGGGTTTGATGAGCATTTCGCGCCGACATGCGTTCGGGAACACGCGTATCGCTACGACAGTTATGACGCCAAATACGAAACCTTGAAATATACGCGTCCCAAAGAATGTGCGACGTGTCCGTTGAAAGACGATTCCCTTTGCCAAAAAATCTTTAAAATCAAAAGGTCAGTAGACCTTCGAAAATATACGTCTCCTGCCAGAGGTTCCTTGAAATGGACGCTGTTCTATAAACAGCGCGCCGCAGTGGAACGCGTCAACGCTTACTTGAAGGAGTATTTCGATTTGAATAATGTTCGACACCGGACAGGCAAGAAAGCGAAAGTCCATTTTGAACTCGTTTCGTTGATTTACAA
>NZ_JASISN010000054.1:0-722 GCF_030063085.1 Planococcus sp. S3-L1
TCATAACCCAAAGGTCGCAGGTTCAAATCCTGCCCCCGCAACCAAATGGTCCCGTGGTGTAGCGGTTAACATGCCTGCCTGTCACGCAGGAGATCGCCGGTTCGATCCCGGTCGGGACCGCCATTTTTTAGTGGGGTATAGCCAAGCGGTAAGGCAACGGGTTTTGATCCCGTCATGCCCTGGTTCGAATCCAGGTACCCCAGCCATTAGTATTAAACCAAAACGACGATAAAATAGAAAAATTATTTTCTCATTGACATCAAGGTGGCAATCAAGTACAATAGATTTTGTCACTAAAATGAAATTCAATGCGGTCGTGGCGGAATGGCAGACGCGCTAGGTTGAGGGCCTAGTGGGAGAAATCCCGTGGAAGTTCGACTCTTCTCGGCCGCACCATAAACTTTCGAAATGCGCCCGTAGCTCAATTGGATAGAGTACTTGACTACGAATCAAGCGGTTAGAGGTTCGAGTCCTCTCGGGCGCACCACATTTTCTTCCTTATAATAATGCGGGTGTAGTTTAGTGGTAAAACCTCAGCCTTCCAAGCTGATGATGGGGGTTCGATTCCCCCCACCCGCTCCAATTTTTTTAAAACTGAACCTTGAAAACTGAACAGCAAAACGTCAACGAAAGACGTCACGAGCACTTCGGTGCGAGAACGGCTTTTGCGAAGGTTGCCTTATGGCAATCAGAGCAAAGTTGTTTTCCTTCTCGGTGTTCGT
>NZ_JASISN010000005.1:0-220938 GCF_030063085.1 Planococcus sp. S3-L1
CATGTATTAGGCACGCCGCCAGCGTTCGTCCTGAGCCAGGATCAAACTCTCCATTATAGAGTAGTGTTGATTGCTCAATACTGCTGGCGTATCGCCGTCCGAAGACGCACGATTCGCTTTGATCTGCGCAATGCTGATCAGTAAGTTGTCGTCACGAACACCGAGAAGGAAAACAACTTTGCTCTGATTGCCAAAGGCAACCTTCGCAAAAGCCGTTCTCGCACCGAAGTGCACGTGACGTCTTTCGTTGACGTTTTGCTGTTCAGTTTTCAAGGTTCAGTTTGCCGCGCTCATTGGCGACTCAATTAATATAACACGGTTCCATATATAGAGTCAACACTTTCATAAAGTTTTTTTCACAACTTTATTATAACAGAAAACTCTCAATAATTAGATTACGAAATTGTTACAAATTTGAAAGGAGATCCTCTCTTTACATTGAAGACTACTCCTTATATTTAAGGTATTCCCACTGTTGGTCGTCAATTGAAGTTTTTCTGTAAATAAGTCCTGACAAGACTGCTCTATTCCCGTTTCATAAGTTCTAATTCTTTCTAGCACAACCTAAAACAAGAGAAGGTTTTTGAGTTCCTTCTATAATAGTATATTGAATATAACTTTTAATTTCGCTAATACAAAAAGCATTGCACTCAAAAGGTCTCGAACAACGACTTTTGAGTGCAACCTTTTTAACTGTAGCAGCGTAAGTTGATGTCTATTGCGATGGACATTTTTTGTTAGCCCTACCTAAGCCGATTGCACCACCTTCACGATACACTGTTCTTACAGGAGTCACCGTCTTTATTGTCATCATCCCCCTGGGAATCTAAAAAAGTCCACTTCTGTAAAGGACAAAGCCGCTCTTAAAAATGACACGAGCACGCAAAATTAACCGATAAAGTGTGTTCGTGCCTATCAAGGACAAGCGATCATTCCATAGAATTCACCTCTAGAACCTTCAAAAAGTACATATCGAGTTTGAGATTGTGGGATTGGTCCACACTCTTCTATAAGCAGCTGGCATCCCTTAGCTACTTGCTGCATTCTCGGCGACGATTCATAAAACAGACGGAGAAAAAGAGTTGCTTTTTCTCCGTCTGTTTTATGTTTGAGACTTATGAGATAGCCCCTTTATAATTACACCAAGAAAATGAAGTAAAGAACAAAAATCACAAACAAGCCATACATGATTGGATGAACCTGCTTGCCTTTTCCTGCTACGACCATTGTAATTGGATAGAAGATAAATCCAATCGCGATGCCTGTTGCAATACTATAACCAAGTGGCATAGCTATCATCGTTAAGAATGCCGGAACAGCGATTTCAAATTTCGTCCAATCTATTTTTCCTAAAGCTGAAACCATTAACACCCCAACAATAATCAAAGCTGGAGCTGTCACAGCACTAGTGATGACTTCGAGTACCGGATAGAAGAGAATCGAAATGAGGAACAGCAGTCCCGTGACTACGGCTGAAAATCCAGAGCGTGCTCCAGCTGCAACTCCTGCAGTCGACTCGATATAGGAAGTCGTTGTTGACGTTCCGAAGATTGCTCCACTGACCGTCGCAATTGAATCTGCCAATAATGCTTTGCTTGCTCTCGGGAGTTTGTTGTCTTTCATCAAACCTGCCTGATTGGCAACAGCTACTAGTGTTCCGGCTGTATCAAAAAAGTCGACGAATAAAAATGTTAATACGATAACAAGGAATTGAATATTCAACAATGAACCAAAATCGTTAATGATTGGATCAATCGCAACACCGAAAGTCGGTGCCATGCTCGGAACATTAAGATCAATAATCGCGCTTGGCAAATTAACTACACCAAAAATCATACCGACAACTGCTGCAATTAAAATCCCAAAAAAGATTCCGCCTTGAACACCACGGACCATGAAGATGACAGTAATAATTAAACCAAAAATAGCCAGTAGTGCTGAGCTATCTGATAGATCACCTAATCCGACTAAAGTAGCCGGATTATCGACAATAATATTAGCGTTTTGCAATCCGATAAAAGTTATATAAAGTCCGATTCCTGCTCCAACCGCATATTTTAATTCAGCAGGTATCGAGTTGATGATGAGTTCACGAAGACCTGTTAACGTAAGAAGAATAAAAATAAGACCTGAAAACAAAACTCCTGTTAAGGCCGTTTGCCATGGAATTCCGTAAGTCAGGATAACTGTGTAAGCAAAAAATGCATTTAACCCCATTCCTGGAGCAAGTGCGATTGGATATCTCGCCAGTATTCCCATCATTAAACATCCGACAGCTGCAGCCAGAGCGGTTGCCATAAATACAGCTCCGTAATCCATGCGTAGTGCATCATCAAAATCCGGAACCGATTCCAGCGTTAAAGTTAACGGATTGACGACTAAGATATAAGCCATCGCTAAAAATGTTGTTAAGCCGCCGATAATTTCCCGACGGTAATTTGTTCCCAGTTCTTCAAACTGAAAATATTTTTTCATATTGATTCCTCCGAATGCCTGTGCATAATTTCTACAAAAGAAAAACGCATACAGCAGTTTGCCGTATGCGTTCGATTTACCCCTTCAACAGAAGTGAAGGGCATCCTACTCAACTAGGAGCGGATTAAAATCGTAGTCGAGTCATTTACGGTGACTCGGTAGAAACTTTCGGGCCATATTCCCGACATTATACGACAAGCTTATTTGATTTCTATCGTAATATATCATGTATAAAATCATTAAACAATACCAAACACGAACATTTATAAAGAATAAATGAAAAAAGTTCGTAAAAAAAGGTGTCAGCTAGTTTAGCTGACACCTCAAAAAAATTATTCCCACTCAATTGTTGCAGGTGGCTTGCTCGTAATATCATACAAGACACGGTTAATGTGATCGACTTCATTGACTAAACGGACACTGATTTTCTCTAAAACATCCCAAGGAATGCGAGCCCAGTCAGATGTCATGCCGTCAATTGACGTTACTGCACGGATACCGATTGCGTAATCATATGTGCGGGCATCGCCCATTACACCTACACTGCGAAGGTCCGGCAGAACAGTGAAGTATTGCCAAATATCACGATCAAGACCCGCTTTTTTGATTTCATCACGCAAGATCCAGTCAGACTCGCGAACGATCTCCAACTTTTCTTCTGTAACTGCTCCCATAATACGTATTCCTAATCCTGGGCCTGGGAATGGCTGGCGCCAAACGATTTCGTCTGGCATACCAAGTTCAGCTCCAAGTACGCGCACTTCGTCTTTGAACAATGTGTTCAATGGCTCAATCAATTTAAACTGCATGTCATCTGGCAATCCGCCAACATTGTGGTGAGATTTAATGGTTTGTGCCGTTGTTGTGCCACTTTCAATAATGTCCGTGTAAAGCGTTCCTTGTGCAAGGAAATCCATACCTTCTAATTTTGAAGCTTCGTCATCGAATACATAGATAAATTCGTTGCCGATAATTTTACGTTTCTTCTCTGGATCTGTAACACCTTCAAGTTTGCTCATGAAACGATCGCGCGCGTCGATTTTGATCACGTTCATATTGAAACCATCAGCAAAAGTCTTCATGACACTTTCCGCTTCTCCTTTACGAAGAAGGCCATGGTCGACGAACATACAAGTCAACTGGTCGCCAATCGCTCTATGAATCAGTACAGCGACTACCGACGAATCTACTCCACCGCTAAGTGCACAAAGTACTTTTTTGTCGCCGACTTCTTCACGAATTTTTTCGATTTCCAACTCAATGTAGTTTTCCATCGACCAGTCATCCTTCATGCCACAAACATCATAGACGAATTTGCGAAGCAAATCGTTGCCATGCATTGTATGGCGGACTTCTGGGTGAAATTGAACGCCGTAGAATCCGCGACTTTCGTCAGCCATCGAAGCAATTGGGCAACTAGCACTTGTTCCAATAACATCAAAACCTGGAGGTGCAGCCGTAACTAAGTCACCATGACTCATCCAAACAATTTGTTCTTCAGGAAGACCATTGAAAATTTTACTTTCCTTAGTCAGCTTTAATTCTGCTTTGCCGTACTCTCGGTTTTGCGCTTTTTCTACATTGCCCTTAAGGTGCAACGCCATTAATTGCATACCGTAGCAAATCCCTAAAATCGGCAAGCCCATTTCAAAAATAGCATCATCGATTGAAAATGCATTGTCGTCATAAACGGAATTTGGTCCACCTGAGAAAATAATCCCTGTAGCATTCATGTCTTTGATTTCTTCAGCAGTAACTGTATGCGGATGAAGCTCGCTGTATACACCGATTTCGCGGATGCGACGAGTAATCAACTGATTGTATTGACTTCCAAAATCCAAAACGACGATTTTTTTCTGTTCTTTCAACATTGGACTAACTGGCAAAACCTTCACCTCTTCTATTTAATTTAGGTTTCAAAATAACAAAAGAACGCGAAAATTGGACCTCGCGTTCTTCTGCTCTACATCAAAAAGGCGAATGCACATGTCAAAAAGCATGCGTCATCCACCTTCATAGTCAAGTCATTTCCGGGGACTTGGTAGAGACATCCGATCCATATTACCGGACATATATGAGGGCACCTGTAATTTATAATTTAATCAATTGTACAAGTTAAAGCTTGTAAAATCAACCGCTTGTCCGATTGATTAAGTTTTCCCAACTTTCCCTCAACTCATGCCAGTCAATGGATTCACTATCATTGCCGTAAATCATCCGCTCATAGGCATCGGTTAATTCCGTCATTTCTTTCGTGCCGAAAAACGCATCGATATATGCTGCATAAGATTTTAATGTTTGTCCGGGTCTCTTATTAATGCCATACAATTCCAATTGCTTTAATAACCGCAGATAAGCCTTTTCAAAACGTTCGGGTCTATCTCCGCTCATTCGGTAATAAGCAACTAATAACTTTGGCATCCATTTATGACGGATTTTGAAAAGAATCGCTGCAAGTAGAACCGTCCCCACAATCATCCAGACAAGTTTCCACCGATTCATAGAAATAAAATCAGTCAATCGATCCCAAAAAGAAGGCCCAGAAACTACAGTGGTCTCTTCGGCTTCTGCGGTATCGGGTTTTTCAGCTAACGGTTGTTCTTGCTGATCAGGCTGTTCGGGGTCTGTTGCATCCAGCTCCAAGTCGAAGTCGATAGATGAAGATCCTGTAAACCCAATTGTTGGTTCGAACAACATCCAACCAACTCCTGGCATATAAGCTTCAACCCATGAATGTGCATTATTGTTTGTTACTTGATAAACGTTGGTGTCTCCTCCCGAGTTGATGAGTTCTCCTTCGTTAAATCCTTTGACCCAACGAGCTGGAATATCAAGAGAACGGAGCATTACCACCATCGAGGTTGAAAAATTATCGCAATATCCTCTTTTTGTTTCAAATAAAAATTGATCTACATAGTCTTGGTTCGCTTCAGGAACCGGAATGTCTGTTTGACTGTATTCAAATCCAGCAGTACTGAAATATCGTTCTATGGCACGTGCTTGATCATAAACTGATTCAGTACCGCCTGTAATTTCAACAGCTAAATCTCGGACACGTTCCGGCAACTCGTCCGGCAATTGCAAAAACCGGTCGAACTCGATAGGCAATTCAGCTAAGTCGACTTGGCTTGTCTCCCTCAATGCCGTCAAACTAAAATTCGGTTCGTTAAAGGATACTTCGTATGCCTTAGGTTCGAATTCTTCACCGTTTCGGTAAGTCTCAAAACGTTGATCTGCTGTACTGTATTGATAGTCCGGTGACTCTTCCATTGAAAAAGATTTTGTTCCATAGGGATATAGCACAAACGGGAACTCTTGCTCCATCGCCAATTGAGCTGATTCGAGCTCTTCTGCGGGAACAAAATCAGTATCAACCGTATCGCTGTTTCCATAAACAACAGATTCCCCTATATTTCCTGTCAATTCCCATCCCTTTGTTGTATATATGTCTTTCGATTCGACTTTCCAATATTGACCTTCTGATACTTCGGCACGAAAAACAGCGGTATCGTCTCCGACAAAAGATCCGCCTAGTCGTGAATCATCTACTCCGTAGCCAATTCTACCAATGGTTCCTCCACTACCAGCCCCACCTTGGCCAGAAAAGGTGGTGAGAAATGGCACAGGATCCGGCCAAACTGGATCTGCTTTGGGCAAATATAACGCCAGTGCTGTCGAAGCCGCTACCAGCAACACGAGGGGTACAGCAAACAAAGCCATTTTATCCGTACGTTCTAAAATAAGATGCCCTTCCATCCAGCGTACCAAATACAATAGACCCGCAAGAAGAAGTCCAATGACCATAATTCGAACAATCGCCGTTTCTCCTGAATACGGACTAAAGGTATCCAGCACAGCGATAAAAATAACTGTTAATAGATAGAACAAGAAAATACTTAACCTAACACTAACCCAGTAATGGATTAAGTAAATAGCCATCCACAACAAAACAAAAAACAAGACCGTTCGGAAAACATCTGTCGTTTGCTCCCAGTTCTGACTCGTTAAAGCTGAGAAATTCAAACCGACATCAGTTTGAAGAAACGCAATGGCATCAGCTGTAAAAAACACGTGACCGGTATAGACATAGACAACGAACCATAAAATATAAAGAATTTTTATCGGTCCGGAAAACCACCATGGAACCCGCAGAAAAGCCATCAACAACCCAACAGCAATAAAAATCAAAAACAGCGCTTTATGCCCTGTTTCGGTTAATACAATAACTGGCGTCAGCCATTCGGCTAGCATGAAAAAAACCAGTACATATAAAATAGCCATAAAGACTTTATTCTTTCTTATGGAAGTCATTGGCGGCTCACCTCCGTAAACACTGTTGCAAAGTTTTCAGGACTTACACGTTTAACAACAAATCCTTTTGAGCGAGCATATTGATGTACCTTTTCTTCCTCTGCCAGCAAATTCTCGCCTTTAGTTGCGACAACTAAACACATGCAATTGCTCAAATTTTTAGCGTTCTTCCGAATAGACTGAACCATATCCATCGAGAGTTGACTCGTGACATATAGTAAACTCGATGTATTCATCTGCTGCAACTCACGACCAATCGCTTGGTCAACTGGTTTATCCAAATCATCTTGCACTTTCGCCAAATGATACATAACTCGCTGCAAGTGCTCTTCGGTTTGAACTAAAGGGAAATGATTACGGTTTCGACCCACTGATAGATAAGCTACGCTCGAATTTGCACGTACGATCGATTGCAAAATAGAAGCAACTAATTCTACTTGAAGTTCAAATTTCTCAGAATTTCTTCGATCGTCTAGCAAAAAAAGTTCTTGCGACTGGCGATCCTCAAATTCTTTCGTCCGCAATGTTTGCGTTCGCGCATAGGATTTCCAATGAATCCATGATACACGGTCTCCGGGTTGATAATCACGAAGTCCACTAGTCATGGTCGGGTCTTTTACTAATGTGAAAGGGGCAGCCATCGTTCCCTGATCGTAACGTGACTCCATCGGCCGATAAACGATATCCACTGTATTCGGATATACTAAAATTGTTTGCTGAACTGGCAATAATACAGTCTTTTTTACCCACCCAAAAAAATCAGCAACTTCTAGGTGAATACCTTCTAGCACATGTTCCCCTCTTGGCATTTGATCAATAACATATGTCCAAGAAGAGACTTTTCGAAATCCTGGAACTACCATCTTTTGATGTTGCCCTGCCATTTGCTTGTTGAGAGAAGGAGAGTGGGTTTGTTCACTGGCAACAGTATAAAGTAGCGGAAAAGGAATTTTCCGGTAAATAGTGGCGGTAGCAGAAAAACTTCCGCCTTTTCTGACCTGAGTCGTGTGAATTTCTCTCGAAGCGACAATGTGTTGTATGGGATATAATGCCAGTAACACCGAATAAATAGTAAACGGCAGAGACATATAAAAAATAAACCAGCTGACAAAGCCTCCTTGAAACATAGCAAAGGAGAAAGTTAAAAAAAGAATCAGCACTACTGAAGTCAAACGTCCCCATAAACCAATATTTTTTTTCATTCGGCTCATTGACCGACAAGCCTTTGAACAGGTACATGGGTTTTTGCCAATATTCGTTCTGTGATCTCTTCTGCAGTAATACCATCATAACGAGCCTCCGAACGCAACATAATTCGGTGACCGAAAACGAATTTTGCCAAATACTGGACGTCGTCTGGCGTTACATAATCTCGTCCTTTCAATAATGCGTAAGCCTGTGAGGCTTTCATCAATGCAATCGACCCTCGCGGACTCACGCCTAAATAGACATAAGCGTCTTGACGAGTTTGTCTAGACAAATCGACAATATAGCTGCGTATTGTTTCATTCACTTTGATCAATTTCGCTTGCTCTTGAAGCTCCAAAAGTTCGCTCAATGAAATGACCGAAGTTAACTCTTCGATTGGCGCCGCAGCGCGTGCTCGATTTAATACTTCCATTTCTTCTTTCGGTGTAGGATAGCCCATTTTAATTTTCAATAAAAACCGATCAAGCTGTGCTTCAGGTAACGGATAGGTGCCTTCATATTCGATGGGATTTTGCGTAGCCATCACAAAGAATGGTTTAGGAATTTGCATTGTTACTCCATCAATTGTGACGGAAGCTTCTTCCATCGCTTCAAGAAGAGAGGACTGTGTTTTCGGAGAAGTTCGGTTTATTTCATCAGCCAATATGATATTGCCCATAATTGGCCCTGCTCGAAAATGAAATTCCATGTCTTTCGGATTATAAATCGACACACCAATCACGTCCGATGGCAATAAGTCAGGCGTAAATTGGATTCGTTTAAAATCGGCGCCTACTGATTTTGCTAATGCTCGGACAAGCATCGTTTTACCGACACCCGGTACGTCTTCTAGTAAAACATGACCATGAGACAGCATGGCCACGATACTCAATTCAGCAATATCGCGTTTGCCGATAATAACTTTTTCGATATTGTCTATTACTCTTTCCAATAGTTGTTTGGCATCCATCTATAGGTTCCTCCAATATAAATCAAAAATGTTTTGAATTATCGCAATCTTATCGTAATCATAACGAAAAACAAGTGATAACTCAACTGCATAAGATCTTTTCCCACGATTTCCCTAAAATAAAAAGCAGGAATCCCTTAAGGTTTCCTGCTTTTTATTATTTATTTCCAGAAATCATCGAAAATAGTAATCGGCAAATGACGTTTATGCTGCGTTCTCAAGTAATGGCCTTCTAACTTTTCCTGCGCATCTAGCGGAATTTTCTTACCTTCCAAATAATCATCGATCAATTCATAAGTCACTCCCAAAGCCACTTCGTCAGGGAGCGCTGGTTTATCGTCTTCTAAATCTGCGGTCGGAATTTTCATGTACAGGTGTTCAGGACAACCAAGTTCTTGCAACATTGCTCGTCCTTGTCGTTTGTTTAAGCCAAATAATGGCGTTAAATCAGCAGCACCGTCGCCAAATTTTGTGTAAAACCCAGTTATTGCTTCTGCTGCATGATCTGTTCCGAGCACGGCTGCACTGTGCATCGCTGCCGCTGAGTATTGGGCTTTCATTCGTTCACGGGCTTTTTCGTTGCCTTTGGCAAAGTCAGTCAACATAATGCCGGCGTTTTCTAAAGCACGTTCACTCGCATCAACTGCTTCTTTTATATTGATGGTATACAGTTTAGTCGGTTGAATAAACTCCAAAGCGTCTTGTGCTTCGTGTTCGTCTACCTGCACACCATATGGCAAGCGCATGGCATAAAAACCGTATTTAACGTCAGTTGATTCTTCATTTAACTGATTGACTGCTAGTTGTGCTAGCTTACCGAGCAGGGTAGAATCCTGTCCGCCAGAAATACCTAAGATATATCCTTTCAAGAATGGATGATGCTTTAAATACTCTTTTAAAAATACTACAATCTGTTCAATCTTTTGTTGCGGTTGAATCAGAGGCTCTACTTTTAACTCATCAATAATTCGCTGTTGCAAAGTAGACATTAAACTCCTCCTTCCTCTTCAATAAAGTCATGAACTGCTTCCCGTACTTCTTGAATATTTTTCATTTTATTGTTCCAGCATTTCTGACTTAAGTCGACTGGGTACTCTTCAGGATTTAATGACCGTTTGTATTCATCCCACAATAAATCCATATTTTTAATTCCATAGCTTTGCATTTCCTGCACACTTGGATTGTCATAAATAATTTCACCATTTTCAACAACTTTTTGATGGATATTGATTGCATCGAAATTCGTCACAAACTTTGATACGAAGGTATGAACCGGATGAAACATTTTTAAACGTTCTTGAGAAGCCGGATCTTCGTCGTGCATAGCAATATAATCGCCTTCAGATTTACCATTTTCTCTATCAATAATTCGGTAAACTTTTTTCAGGCCCGGCGTCGTAACTTTCTCAGCGTTTCCGGAAATTTTAATGGTATCTTCCATTTCACCACTGTCGTTTTCAATAGCTACTAATTTATAAACAGCTCCTAATGCTGGCTGATCGTATGCCGTGATTAGCTTTGTCCCAATACCCCATGTATCTACTCGAGCACCCTGTGCCTTTAAATTCAATATCGTGTATTCATCGAGATCATTTGAAACTACAACTTCTGTATCCGTGAAGCCTGCAGCATCTAGCATTTTCCGCGCTTCTTTCGATAAGAAAGCGATATCTCCACTATCTAAGCGTATTCCTTGGAAGTTGATTTTATCGCCTAATTCTTGCGCTACCTTTATGGCAATGGGCAGTCCAGATTTCAAGGTATCGTATGTATCAACTAAAAACACACAGTTTTTGTGACGTTTAGCATATGCATGAAATGCAGCATATTCATCCTTGTATGCTTGCACCATTGAATGAGCGTGCGTACCTGCTACTGGAATACCGAATTTTTTTCCAGCTCGTGCGTTGCTAGTCGCTTCAAGTCCGCCGATATACGCAGCTCGAGAACCCCAAATTGCAGCGTCCATTTCTTGGGCACGTCTTGTTCCAAATTCCATGACCCGTTCTTTTTTTACGATTTGTTTAATGCGACTGGCTTTCGTGGCAATTAAGGTTTGGTAATTAACGATATTCAATAGTGCAGTTTCAATTAATTGCGCTTCTACGAGAGGAGCCTCGACACGGATCAACGCTTCATTTTGAAAGACTAGTTCGCCTTCTACTACCGAGTAAACATCTCCGGTAAATCGGACGGTACGTAAATATTCGATAAAATCTTCCTTGTAGCCGAGTTCTTCTTGAAGATAATTCAAATCACTTTCTGTAAATTTAAAGTTTTTCAAGTAATCCAAAACACGTTCCAATCCAGCGAACAGTGCATAACCGTTGCCGAAAGGCAGTTTGCGGAAAAATAATTCAAATACCGCTTTTCGTTCATGCATCCCATCTGCCCAATAAGTCTCCGACATATTGATTTGATATAAATCTGTATGTAGCGCCAAACTGTCATCCGCATAATGCTTATCCATAAGATTCTCCTTCTTCCACCATCAGTAATGCTTCCAATTATACACCAATAATCCAAAGACAAAAATAAAAGTCATTCATATGTAGAGAACTAATGCTACTTTTCTTCTAACCCCTTCAAATCAACACTTTTTTTGCAAAAATCTGTAATCTCACATTTCAATCTTCTAGTTAATCTATCGACTACAAATGTATATGCTTTTTCTACACAATTGACAAAAAGTATATGACTACCCACAATTAATCATATGCCTTGACACTTTTCACCAAACATGAGATACTTACTTGGTTAACACAAAGGTAACTGGTAAATTTTGATAATCTGGCATTCTACGATAATGTTTTTGAGAATACTTATTCACACTGGAGCGATTTAAGGATCGCAAGGACGTAAAAGAAGGTAGGGTTTACGTTGCTTAGGTTAGAAAGCACCCAGTGGAACAATGACCGCGGTACTGAAAGTAATACTTTCAATGGAAATGATTCCCCAGTAACATGGGTTGAAAAATTGAGTCAAAACAAATTATGGTTACCTTAAACAAACAAAGGGATGTCCTCTACTTGAGGGCATCCCTTTTCCAATTCTTTAGCTGTTAATATTTGAGCGCTACATTTTTTAAAATGGTGTAATTGCGCAAAGCTTCAAGTCCTTTTTCACGTCCAAATCCACTTTTTTTATATCCTCCAAACGGCATCTGTACTCCACCACCCGCTCCATAATTATTAATGAATACTTGTCCCGCACGAATTTTACTGGCTACTCGATGTGCTCTAGCCCCATCTTTTGTCCAAACTCCTGTCACAAGTCCGTAATCTGTGCCATTGGCTAAGTCAATTGCTTGTTGTTCCGTTTCAAATGAAAAAGCTGTAACCACGGGTCCAAAAATTTCTTCTTGAGCAACGTAGCTGTCTGGTGACAGTCCATCAATCACAGTGGGTTGAAAAAAGTAACCATCTTCGAGTCCAACCGTCTTCTGTCGTTCACCTCCTATTAAAAATGTGGCACCTTCTTTTTTAGCTATATCCATAAATTCAAGGATACGCGTAAATTGTTTTTCATTTAAAATTGGGCCAAGATCCAAATCATCTAATCCTTTGCCAATTTGAATTGTTTTCATTTTTTCTACTACCTTTGCTAAAAACTCTTGCTTGATGGTTTGTTGAACCAAAAGACGAGATCCCGCTGAGCAGGTTTGCCCGGCATTTTGAATAATCGACCGAACAACCCAATCCACCGCTTCTTCTTGATCGCAATCATCAAAAACAATATTCGGCGATTTTCCGCCAAGTTCTAGCGTAACTGGCTTAACATTTTTCGCTGCTCCCGTCATGACAGCAGAACCTGTTTGAACAGAGCCGGTAAAAGTAATATGATCCACATCTGGATGTTCAGAAATTGCGGACCCCGCTTCAAAGCCATAGCCTGTCACCAGATTAAACACACCTTTGGGCAGGTCCGTTTGATCAAAAATTTCAGCTAATTTGATCGCAGTTAACGGTGTGTCTTCTGCTGGTTTTGCAACGACCGTATTGCCTGTTGCAATCGCTGCGGCTGTTGAACGAGAAATGATTTGTAATGGATAATTCCATGGAATGATATGTGCCGTTACGCCAATCGGCTCGCGCAGTGTGTAATCTAAAATCCCAGGTTGAACGGGTATGGTTTCGCCGAAAATTTTATCCGCCATTCCAGCGTAATACTCAAAATAGAGAGCAGAAGCCTCCACATCTTTACGTGCCTGTGTCAGTGGTTTTCCCGTATCAAGTGTTTCTAACAAGGCGATTTCTTCTATGTCTGCGCGTAAAGCACAGGCTACTTTATGTAAAATTCGTCCTCTTTCAATTGGTGGAAACAACTGCCATTCTTCGGACTCGAACCTTGTGCGAGCCGCTTGAACCGCGGCATCCACATCTTCTTTTTTGCCTCTTGGTACTTCTGCTAGTATTTCGCCAGTTGCCGGATTTTTTGTTTCAAATCGCTCTTCGGTTAGACTATCTAGCCATTTCCCATTTACATACATTTGCTGTTTTTTCACTTTCCTGTTCCCCTTCTCTGTTAGATTCCACGTCCTCCGTCAACGTTTACTACGCTGCCCGTCATCATTTTTGCTAAATCAGAACTGAGGTATAGCACACAGTTCGCAATTGCTTCAGGTGTAATCAATTCACCTAATGGTACACTTTTGCGGAATACACGCTCTTTTGTATCTCCTTCATCACTGCCGGATGCTGTAAATTCACCAAGCATCTTCGTATCGGCTGGACCTGGATTGATGGCATTTACTCTTATGTTGTAAGGAGCTAGTTCAATGGCCAACGCTTTTGTCAAAGAAATCGTTGCACCTTTGGAAGCTACATAAGCATTCAAACCCGGACGCGGCCGGTCTACGGAAACAGAAGCAATGTTAATAATCGATCCACTTTTTTGCTGTTTCATATATGGAACGGTCGCGCGTGAAGTTAAAAAAACCGCCGTTGAATTAATTGCCATAATGCGTTCCCAATCTTTTAAAGACACTTTTTCAATATCTGTCGCTGCCTGTGCAATTCCGGCAACGTTTGCCAAGACATCAATCTGCCCAAATGTTTCAGCCGTTTTTTTCACCGCATCTTCCACACTTTGTTCGTCTGTTAAGTCTCCTTGAATAACTAGTAACTGCTGCGGATATTGAGTCTTTAATTCATTAAGACCGTCTAAGTCGAGATCGATTGCCGCTACTTTTGTGCCATGTGTTAAAAATTGTTCGACAACTACTTTACCCATTCCACCGCCGGCACCCGTAATGATTGCTACTTTATTTTCTAGATTCATCTATCTTTCCCCCTCTTTGGTCAGCAAATGATAGACTTTTTCTGCAATTGCTGATCCGACTTGTTGCGTTGTGGCAATACCACCTAAATCCGGTGTCAGCACTTTGCCTTCTTGAATTACTTGTTCGATGGCGCTTACAATTGCAGTCGATAAATCTGCACGTCCTAAATGATCCAACATTAATGCAGCTGACCAAATTTGCGCAATCGGATTGGCAATTCTTTTACCCGCAATATCTGGTGCCGAACCATGTATTGCTTCGAACATAGAAGGGAAATTACGTTCTGGATTGATATTGCCTGACGGGGATACACCTAGCCCTCCGACTAAGGCGGCTCCGAGGTCTGTCAAAATATCCCCAAATAAATTGGATGCAACAACCACTTCAAACGATTCTGGTCGCATGACGAAATACGCAGCCAAGGCATCAATAAAATTGCTTTCAAGTTCAATATCCTCGTAATCTTTCGCGACCACTTCCACGACTTCGTCCCATAGCTTCATTGAATGGATGATAGCGTTGGATTTTGTCGCACTCGTCACTTTCGATTTGTTGTTTTTTCGAGCATATTCAAATGCGTATTTTGCAATTCGCTCGACGCCTTGTTTGGTGATCACGGTGTTTTGAATGGCCATCTCTTGCGACTGTTGCTGGTATAAGCGACCGCCGATATTCGAGTATTCACCTTCTGCATTTTCACGGAATACCATGAAATCAATTGGCAAATCATTTTTCAAAGGAGATTCAATACCGGCCAATCGTTTAATTGGTCGCATGTTGACGTACTGTTGAAATTTTTTGCGAATCGGCATGATTAGTTCCCATATAGTAATTTCATCTGGCACCCGTTTGTCTCCAACAGCACCGAACAAAATAGCATCAAAGTTCTTTAACTGATCTAGTCCATCCGCAGGCATCATGTGCCCATGTTCCAAGTAATATTCACTGCCCCACTCGAATTGCTGAAAATCAATGTTAAAAGTAGGGTCTTGTCGCTTAAGAGATTCTAATACTTTGATAGCTTCTTTTGTAACATCTGGTCCAATTCCGTCTCCAGGAAGGACAGCTATCTTATAAGTTGTCATATATTCTCCTCCAATTGCTTACTCTCCAAGAAGGAATAAACTAATTCCTGGAATAAATGAAATAATAAGTACATCGACAATCATCACCAGGATGAATGGAATAATCGCTTTCAACAAACTTTCAAACTTTGTTCCAGCGATATTTGCAGCTACAAATAAATTGAGTCCAACTGGCGGTGTAATAAATCCGATTCCTAAGTTAACAATCATAATAATTCCGAAATGCACCAAATCGATTCCAAGTGCACTAGCAATGGGTACGAGAATTGGTGTCAAAATAATGATTGCCGCAGAAGTTTCCAAGAAAACTCCGCAAATCAATAGTAAAAGATTGATGATCAATAATGCGATAATCCAATTATCCGTCACGCTAAGCATTAACTCAGTCAACTCAGCCGGAATCCGCTGTCGCGTTAAGTAATAGCCAAATACTGAAGCACCCGCAATGATGAACATAATCACTGCTGTTACTACAACAGAAGAAGAAAAAATACTTGCCAAGTCTGGCAGCTTAATTTCTCTATACACAAAAATCCCTACAAACAAGCCGTAAACAACTGCCACAACAGCAGCTTCTGTTGGCGTAAAAATTCCTCCATAAATTCCGCCCAATATAATAACAGGCATCATCAATGCGAGAAATGCATCTAAAAATGCTTTGAAAAAGTCTTTAAAACCGAACTTTTCGCCGCCCCCGTATCCTTCCTTTAAAGAAATCAAATACACCAGTAAAATCAATGACACCATTACAAACAAGCCCGGCACAATTCCTGCGATGAATAATTCACTAACGGAAACACCTGCCGCTACTCCGTACAGAACGAGTGGCACACTCGGCGGAATCATAATTCCAATTGTCCCTCCAGCCGCTTGAATAGCAGTCGCAAAGCTTTTGTCATAGCCTTTATTGACCATCGCAGGAATCATCAACGCTCCTACTGCCGCTGTTGTTGCAGCTGCTGAACCTGAAATAGCTGCAAAAAACGCACAGGCAACAATCGAGACGATTCCGAGTCCTCCTCGAACACGACCAAAAATAACATTGGCTAGGTGAATCAGCCTGCGAGAAATCCCGCCACTTTCCATTAATTTACCGGCAAGAATAAAAAAGGGAATTGCCATAAGTGGGAAGGAGTCCACCGAATTGAACATTCGTTGGATAATCACGATCAATGAAACGTTTCCATCAATAAAGAAAACGAGTGTTGAAGCCAGTCCAAGTCCCACAGCAATTGGAACATTTATTAAAAATAAAACGATTAATAAACCAAATAACACCAACGCCATCTTTAGACACCCCCGCTTTTAAAGTCTTTTGAAAACTGCGAGGTCATGTTAATAATCAAAATTACACCACTTACTGGAATGATCATGTAGATCATCCCCATCGGAATCCGTAAAACTGGCGAGGTTTGAGACATGCCTTGCATCGCTAAATCATAGCCTTCAACTACCATTAACAAGAAAAATAGCAAACTTGCAAACGTGGCGATAGTGTAGAATACCTTGCGTACAGTAACTGCAAATAATTTCACAAAAAACTCCATTCCGATATGCGCCTTTGATGACATAGCATACGATGCCCCTAAAAACGTTAGCCAAATCAAACTATAGCGCGCTAACTCCTCAGTCCAAGCAAGAGGCGAGTTGAGGATAAAACGGAAAATTACTTGAAGAAAAACGACGGTGACCAATAATGCCATAATCAGATTCAATACATGCTTAATACCAACGTTCATATAACCGATCCATTTATTCATCGTCATGCCTCCGATATAAAAAAGAGAGAAAGGATTCTCTCTTTTTTGAGTTAATTATTTTTTTACTGAGCATCCAGAATTTCATTTAATAGATCTTGATACTCAATTGTTTCGTAAACTGGCTTTACAGCTTCCTGGAATGGCGCTGTATCAATATCTTCTATTATTTCCATGCCATTGTCTTTCAATGTTTGAATCGATTCTTTTTCCATTTCTACGATTAATTCACGCTCTCTTGCGCCTGCTTTTTGTCCTTCTTCCACAACAATGTCACGCAAATCTTCTGGCAATTCATCGTATGTTTGCTGACTCATCATATAGATGGCTACAGAATAAACGTGACCTGTTAAACTCATGTATTTCTGGTTCGCATCATACAAACTAAACTGGTCAGCAACAATTGCTGGGTTTTCCTGAGCATCTACTACACCTTGTTGCAATGCTGTAATTGCTTCTGTCCAAGCCATTGGAGTCGGTTGTGCACCAAGTGCTTCAAAAGCAGCTAAATGAATTTCATTTTCCTGCGTTCTGATTTTCAACCCTTTCAAGTCTTCCGGTGTTTCGATTGGACGTTTTGCATTGGTAATGTGACGGTAACCATTTTCTCCCCAAGACAAACCTATTATACCATTTTCTTCCATTTTGGCGAATAATTCATCTCCTATATCACCTTCTAGAATTTCTACTGCCGATTCTCGATCTTTAAATAAGAATGGTACATCTAAAACACCTAACTCCGGTACAAAGTTCGTAACAGGAGCAGTTGAAGATACCACCAAATCGACAGTTCCAAGACCCATACCTTCTGTCAATTCTCGCTCAGCTCCAATTTCACTGTTTGCGAAAACTTCAATCGTTACTTGACCGTCTGTCCGTTCTTCAACAGCATCAGCCATTTCCAAAAGTCCAAGATGGTACGGATGATCATCCGGCAACGAATGTCCTGCCTGCAAAACAAATTTTTCTTCTGAGTCTTTTCCTCCTGATGAAGAATCACTATCAGAATCACCACATGCCGTTAAAGCCAATGTACTTGCCAACATTATTGAAACAAATCCCAATTTCTTCTTTGCCATCTTTGTTTCCCCCTTTTTTCATCTTGCTCTAGCGCTTTAATAGATTCTACTTTTACAATAAAAGAAATTGTCTATAAAAAGACAAAATATTCCGTTTTTTATATTTTATAAAAATTTAGCGGGATGCAGTATCCCGCTGAATTCTGTTTATACTTGTTCAAGCAAGCGAAAATGCGCAGTGGATGCAGAACGTACTAATGCAGTGACCTACCTTACTTATCGATTCAAATAATCGGTTACTGCTCCTTGAGAAGAGCAAGATACATTATGCGCATATTTGCCAAGTACGCCTTTTTTATGAAGTGGCGGTGCTACCCAGTGTTTGCGACGTTCTTCTAGTTCTGTTTCGGATACTTCCATCGAAATTTCCTGCAAGTCAGAATCGATCGTAACAATGTCTCCTTCTTCTAGCAAGGCGATTGGTCCGCCAACTTGTGCTTCTGGTGCAATATGTCCAACTACGAGGCCGTGGGTTCCGCCTGAGAAACGTCCATCAGTTAATAACGCTACAGATGCATCCATACCTTTCCCAACAAGAATTGCCGAAATTGACAACATTTCTGGCATGCCTGGTCCACCTTTTGGTCCCACGTAACGAATAACTAGCACATCGCCTTCGTTTATTTCATTTGCCATTACAGCTTCTGTTGCTTCTTTTTCTGTATTGTAAACGCGAGCTGGGCCCGTATGACGTTTTACTTTCACGCCCGAAACTTTTGCTACGGCCCCACTTGGAGAAAGGTTTCCTTTCAAGACGATTAAAGGCCCATCTTTACGTTTTGGCTGTTCAAAAGGCATTATGACTTTTTGACCTTCCTTAAGAGCTGGTGCTTCCTGCAGATTTTCTGCTACCGTTTTACCCGTAACCGTCATGCAATCTCCGTGAATATAACCTCCCTCAAGCAACATTTTCATCACAGCTTGAACGCCACCGACCTCGTGCAAATCCTGCATGACGTATTTGCCGCTCGGCTTCAAATCAGCCAAATGGGGTACCCTTTGTTGTAGGTGATTAAAGTCGTCAATTGTTAAGTCTACTTCGGCTGCATGAGCAATCGCCAATAAATGAAGAACCGCATTTGTCGATCCGCCAAGTGCCATGACAACGGTAATCGCATTTTCAAAGGCTTTTTTTGTCATAATATCTTTCGGATATATATCCAGTTCTAAAAGATTATGTACTGCTGCTCCAGCCTTTTCGCAATCAGCTAATTTCGCTGCTGATACTGCCGGATTAGAAGAACTTCCTGGTAAACTCATTCCCATTGCTTCAGCAGCAGATGCCATCGTGTTCGCTGTATACATGCCGCCACACGATCCAGCTCCTGGGCAAGCCCCACATTCAATACTGCGAAGTGTATTGTCGTTGATGTCGCCGTTATTATGCTGACCTACACCTTCAAACACTGAAACAATATCAATATCTTGTCCGTTATGGCGTCCTGGAGCAATGGTTCCTCCGTAAACAAAAACAGCTGGAACTTCAGAGTTCGCAATCGCAATCAAACAGCCGGGAATATTTTTATCACAGCCCCCAATTGCGACTAACCCATCCAAGCTTTCTGCTCCTACGACTGTTTCAATTGAATCGGCAATCACATCTCGGCTGGAAAGAGAATACTTCATGCCTTCTGTTCCCATTGAAATTCCATCAGAAACAGTAATTGTATTAAAAATAAACGGGACGCCTCCAGCATCTCTAGCACCTTTTTTCGCGCTAATCGCTAAGTCGTCAATATGTATGTTACACGGTGTCACTTCACTCCACGTACTAGCGACGCCAATCATCGGCTTTTTAAAATCTTCGTCTGTTACACCTACTGAACGAAGCATCGCTCGGTTAGGTGCTTTCATGGCTCCATCAAAAACCTTACTGTTGATGCGCAAATCCTTTTTCATAATTATCCAATCCTTTCTTTTCTATTTATTATAGAACACATTTATCAGAATTCAATGAATAAAAAAATAATAGTTAGATATTTTTTTATTTGTCTAACAAGTCACAAATGTATCCGTTTTCATGTTATTATAACGTACTCACTCTTGATGTATGCAATATATAGCTTTATAATTACCATGTCTACAATAACTTTTTAGACATTGAACTGCAGATTTTTTTACATGCCTCTTCACGCACTTGTCATTTTACCTTTTCTAAGACCTTGAACACCGGTCGGAATTCTGAGTAACAGGAGATGGTCTTTTGTTGATTCGCGAAGCCAAAAAAAATGAGTTTTTTTTACTAAAAAATCAACGACTTGCTTCCTATAAAATTCACAAAGAAAAACTATCATCAAAACAATGGGCTATGCTAGAAACTCATTTATCTTCTGACATTAACCACCAGCCAGGCGTTGAAGTGTTTGTTGCAGAAATGGATGGGCAAATTGTTGGGAGTGTAGCCTTATTTCCTGCTGACTCCAAATCCTACGCAGGAACTTCCCAAGCAGTTGAATGTCCTGAGATTAGAATGTTGGCTGTCAATCCCGATTTCCGTTCCCATGGAATCGGCAAGTTGTTGGTCGAACATTGCATTGATATTTCTAAAATTCGCAAACAAAAATTCATTGGTCTATATACTGGCTGTTTCATGAAGCACGCCATTGCACTTTATGAAAAAATGGGATTTGAGCGAATTTCTTCACTTGATTTTTCACCTTTAGATGACGGAATTTTCGTTAAAGCTTTCCGTTTTTATTTATAAACCAACAAAACAAGCCACAAAGCCATCTTGAAACGATGGCTTTGTGGCTTAGTAACTTCAGTAAATTTCTTTTTTCAAAAAGTAAACACAGGCTTCGTATGGCTGTAATACGCCTTTTTCACGCTTGTCATAGTTACTTAGAAGAAGTTCCGCATCGTAAGGGGTATTCCACGTACAGACATGTTCACTTAGATTTGAAGCAATGAGCATTTTTGTGTATTGATCTTCACGGATGTAGGCGTATACATCTGGACATCCAGAATCCGCTAAATCGGTCGTCCCATAAATCAGAACCTTCCAGTTTTGGCGTAAATGAATCATTTTTTTATAGTAGGCCCAAATAGATTTCGGGTCATCTTTTTGAGCCTCTACATTCAACCATTTGTAATTTGGGTTTACTGAAAGCCACGGCGTAACTGTAGAAAATCCAGCAAACTTCTGATTGCTCCATTGCATCGGTGTCCGAGCATGATCTCGGCTAATTTTCTTAATAATTTCCATTACTGCTTCGTGAGACAGTCCTTCTTGTCGCTTATACCGATAGATGTTTTTTGTTTCGATGTCTTCGTACATGTCAATATCATCAAAGGGTGCATTGGTCATCCCAATTTCTTGACCTTGGTAGATAAAAGGCGTACCCTGCATGAAAAAGTACATACAAGCTAGTGCTGTAGCGCTTTCGAACCAATAATCTTGGTCATTTCCCCAAATAGAAACTGTTCTTGGGCGATCATGATTTTCCACATAAAGAGAATTCCACGCAATGCCATATGTTGCTTTTTGCCAACGGTCTAAAACCTCTCGTAATCCCTCTACGTTTAATCCGCTATTCAAACCACCACTGGCCGCTTTTATCGCTTCTAGTTGGAAAATCATATTGAACTTCCCTTCCTGCTCACCGATCCATAGCCCCATATTTTGTGACGTGACGCTATTCGCTTCGCCTATCGTGACAATATCATTATTCGAAAAAACGCGATCTCGCAGCTCTGCCAATATGTCCTGTAACCCTTCTACGTCAGTAAATCTTTCCCAAGCAGGAACATAAGGAGAAGATTGAGAAGGAGGCATGTCCCGATAATCTTTTTTCAGATGATTACTGGCATCTACGCGGAAGCCATCCACTCCTTTAGCTAGCCACCAATGGCTCATCTTGTATATGGCATTACGCATAGCTTTACTTTCCCAGTTTAAATCTACTTGGTTTTTAGTGTAAATATGCAAGTAGTATTGCGCTGTCTTCGGATCAAATGTCCAGGCCGGTCCTCCGAAAATACTTTCCCAATTAGTTTGCTGATCACGCCATACGTACCAATCACGCTTTGGATTATCTTTAGAGGAACGGGATTCTATAAACCACGGGTGCTGATCACTCGTGTGGTTCACTACTAAATCAAGAATAAGTCTCATTCCTCTTTTATGCACTTCCTCTAGCAAGCGATCAAAATCTGCCATCGTCCCCATCTCTTCCATAATCGCTTGGTAATCACTAACGTCATACCCGTTATCAATATTTGGAGATTGGTAAATCGGGCAGATCCAGATGATGGTAATGCCCAGTTCATCCAAATAATCTAGTTTTGCTGTTATGCCATTTAAATCGCCCATGCCATCGCCATTCGAATCGTTGAAGCTCCTTGGATAAATTTGATAGACGACTGCTTCTTTCCACCATACTTCCTTCAACGTCATCTCCCTCTTCCCGATACTAGAATGTGCTGTTGTTAAACCGACTTTCTAAATCTAGTTGAGCATACTTACAGGCTGCCATTGAAATTATGGAATGATTTATTATTGGTTTATATTCAATATTCTGATGAAAATCCCTGCAATTAAAATTTGGTTTTGGCTCGTAGCCTTCTTATATACAAAAAGCCACCAACAATAGATGTCGGTGGCTTTTTTCTTTTACTCAGCTTTATAGTTTTCAAATACCTTGGTTGCAAATCCAGCAACATAATCACTGCCACCGTTTTCTTCAATTGATTCAATCATCATCGCTAAAATAAAATCCGGGCTTTCGGAATCATAAGCAACAAAAAAGCCATTTTCTTGTCCTTCTTCTCCAATCGCACCTTTCAACTCAGCTGTACCGGTTTTGCCAGCAATCTTGACCGTTTTACTGTTTGCCGATTGTGCATAGCCATCTACGACGACATTACGCATCCCAGTGCGGAGAACTTTTGCATTTTCTGCGCTAAGCAATCCTTCTTTCCAAACTTGGCTTTTTTCTTCATCCATAAACAATAACGGTTTGTACATCGTACCGTCCGTTAAGAAGGGCTCATACATAGAAGCCAGGTGAAGGATATTCGTCAGCATTTGACCTTGACCAAATGATGTATCGGCCAACTGTCCTTGTGACCCGAGTGTACCTTCATTTGAAATTTGAGACGATTGCAATTCTAAAGCAAAGGGAATTTCTTCTCCGAAACCAAAGCGCTGCAAACCAGAAACAAATGCTTGATTGCCCATTTCAAGTGCTTGTCGTGCAAAGTAAATATTGTCGGAATAGACTAACGCTGTATTCAAATCAACTGGATTCGGTGCTTCTGGATGAAGACGAGTAACTCGGTAATCTCCCCAGGAACCGTCTTTTTGCCAGGTTGCTCCATCAATCTGTAACCCAACTGATGGTTCTAGTGTTCCTGCTTCCATTCCGATTGCTGCCGTTATAGGCTTGATTGTTGACCCCGGTGCATAGGCTGCACCAAAACGATTGAATAACGGATTTAACGGATCTTCACTTAGTTCTTTAAAGCGATCCTCGCTAATCCCTAGCATGTATTCGTTTGGATTGTACGCTGGTGAACTGACCAATACTAAAGTTTCTCCTGTTTTTGGATTGACCGCAGCACTTGTGCCAGCTTCGCCTTCCATCGCTTCATAAGTGGATTTTTGCAATTCGGCATCAATCGTTAGCACAACGGTTTCTCCATCTTTTGCGGGAGTTTCAGCGATCGTTAACTCTTCTCCTGTATCGCCTTGTTTTTTAATCAGAATTTTTAGACCATTTTCGCCACGAAGACGTTCTTCAAGCGTTTGCTCAAGTCCTCTTCTACCAATCAAGTCCGTAGACGTATACCCTTGGTCTTTAAGTTCTTCTAATTTTTCGGCAGTCATTGGTCCGATATAACCGCTTAAATGGCCAAGAGCTTCTCCATATGGATATTCGCGCATAGTTGTTTCTTGATAAGTTGCTCCTGGAACAGCTTTTACTTTCTCCAGTAATTGCGTGTTGTCTTTAGCTACTTTTGATATGGGCACGAACTGATTTTCTTGAACCCAACTTTGGTTTAATTTTTCGTCTATAGATGCTACTGACACTCCCAAAACTGTGGCTAGTTCTTTTTTAGCAGATGCATCTTTGAAGTTTTCAGGAACCACACCCACGTTATAGCCTGTTCCATTAATGGCAATTGGTTGTTCATTGCGATCTAAAATTTCACCGCGCTTTGCACGTGTTGCCGAGACACGAACTTCGTCTCCTGTTGCCAATTGCTCAAAGATAAAAGAAGGATCCCATTCAATAAACCAATCTTCTTTGTCTTCTGCTGTTTCATACAACAAAGTCATATTTTTTTCAAACTCGATTGGTCCAGCCATCGTATCCATCTTCACCTGTACCGGAAAATCTGCAGGTTTTTCAGTATCCCAGTTTTCATCTTTCGAGGGCTTGGTATAAGTCACTTCAATATTTTCAATTGCCAAGTCTGTATACAGTTTTTGCTGTCGTTCGACAAAATCTTCTGAAGCATAAGCTTCTTTCGTGCCTTGGTTTAAATACGTACTGTACATTTCTGAGAACTCTTCCTTGTTCCAATGCCCTATGTATTCCTTCAGCCTTTCTTCAGGTGACGCTTTTGGTTGACAACCTGCAAGAAAAACCAAGAAAGCCAGTGCTAGAATGACTGCTAATTTCTTAGTCACATGATAACCCCCAATTGTTTTCTTCATTTTACCAAAAAAAAACAATAAGTTAAAAGAATAAAAGCTCTAGAGTAAAAATGACTCGAAGAATCGCTTTTTTCTTGCTAACTTTTAGCGTTAAATTTATCTTGTGATCAGCGTAATGGATTTCTGTTTTTTTGCTTATTGCATTAGCTGGCTGCGCAATTGCCGCTTTAAATATGGTAAACTGATAAACAAATGATAGGAGGATGAATATGGTTGAACTTACATTTTCAGAGTCAATTGGAGCAGGTTTAACACTTGAAAAAAGAGCGCATTTAAAACAGATTCACGAAAACCTTTACAACAAAAAAGGGAAAGGCTCTGACTTTCTTGGGTGGCTAGACTGGCCGAGCAAACTCGATGAAGAGTTTTTGAAGAAAGTTGAAAAAACAGCAGTGGAAATTCAGAATAAGGCAGATGTATTAGTAGTGATTGGTATTGGCGGATCTTATTTAGGCGCTAAAGCTGTGTTGTCCGCACTCGCTCCTTATTTCAGTAAAGAATCAGGACTCGAAGTGGTTTTTGCAGGTCACCAAGTTAGCGGTGAGTATTTAAAGCAATTGCTTGCTCATCTTGATGGCAAACGCATAATGGTCAATGTGATCTCCAAATCAGGGAAAACAACAGAGCCTGCTATCGCTTTTCGCTTCCTAAAAGACTATATGGAAAAGCGCTACGGCCAAGAAGCAGCAGAGCGAATTATTGTAACGACTGATGCTGAAAAAGGTGCTTTATTAACACTTGCTGAAGAAAATGGTTATAAACGTTTTGTCGTTCCTGCTGACGTAGGCGGACGCTATTCTGTTTTCACTGCTGTTGGACTTGTTCCGATTGCCGCTGCGGGTTATTCCATACGCGAGTTGATGGCTGGAGCTGCAAATGCAGAAGAACTTTACAACAATACGAACTTTGATGACAATGCAGCAGCACAATATGCAGCAGTTCGTCACCAGCTTTATGTAGAAGGCTATACGACAGAAGTAATGGCAACATTCGAACCGAAACTATCGTTCGTTCAGGAATGGTGGAAGCAATTGTTTGGCGAAAGTGAAGGCAAAGAAGGCAAAGGTATTTTCCCGGCATCTGTTTCCTTTACAACCGACTTGCATTCGATGGGACAGTATATCCAAGATGGCAAACGCAATTTGTTTGAAACTTTCTTACTCGTTCAAGAAGCAAACGAAGACTTGTCGATTGTTGAAGCTGAAAATGACGACGATGAATTGAATTATATGGCGGGACTTTCTTTACAGGAGTTTAATCACGTCGCGTACAAAGGAACATCAAGTGCTCACTTAGACGGTGGTGTACCGCAGCTTAGTTTAACGATTTCTAAAATCGATGAATACCATCTAGGTCATTTATTGTATTTCTATATGCTTTCATGTGCCTACAGTGCATATATGCTCGATATTAACCCATTTGACCAGCCGGGCGTAGAAGACTACAAGAATAATATCTTTAAGTTATTAAATAAACCAGGATTTTAAAATTATAGCAAAAAGCTGACTTGTAACGAGTCAGCTTTTTTTGATTGTATTTTTCTCCTTTTAAATGAGTTAACCATAAAAATAAATAAGTTGACTTAAATAAATCATCTCTTTATACTCAATTTATATGAAAAAAGTAGGAGGAAATATAATGACCACAACGACGACTAGATCGGCTAATCACTCCCGCACTCTGCAATTGGTACATATCGCGTTATTTTCTGCCTTAATGGCCATTGGCGCAAATATTGCTTCGTTTCTGATTATCGGCGGCGTACCGATTACGCTTCAAACTTTCTTTGCAATTTTAGCAGGCATTCTTCTTGGTAGTCGCATGGGTGCCGTTTCTATGATTGTTTATGCATTTATCGGTCTTGCAGGCGTCCCTGTTTTCGCAAAATTTTCTGGTGGCATGGACACGTTGATTAGTCCAACTTTTGGATTTATTGTGTCTTATGTTTTTACCGCTTATTTAGCTGGACTCATTGCTGAAAAATGGTCTACTAAAAAAGGATTTGTTATTGCGGCACTCGTCGGCATGACGGTCAATTATTTGTTTGGTACCAACTGGATGTATGCAGCCTACAAATTATGGTTTGCAGCGCCTGAAGGCTTTACGTATAAAATGGCTTGGGCTTGGATGGCTGTACCGCTTCCAAAAGATTTAATCCTCGCTGTACTTGCCGGTTTGTTCGGTTACCGTTTAAAACCTATTATTCAAAAATACCTTTAAAAAAACCCGAATGCCTCGGTGGCATTCGGGTTTTGGTTTTATTATCTGCGGCGTGGTTGTTTGAATGGAGCTGCTTTCCATTGCTCTTCTAACCATTTTTCGAAATCTTCGCCTTTGTCGCCTTTATACGTATCGTAAATATCGCTACGCATTTTTTGCAACTTTTCTTTAAATTCTTCATAGCTATGCCCTACTGGCAAACTTTTTTTGATTCGCACAAGTACTTTCGAAGTGTCTTTGATCAAATCAAATTTCTTACGCTCTGGCATATGAACGTTTTCACCAAAGTTTTTAAGTTGTTCATAAGCAGCTTCTTGTACTTGATAAACAGAATCGTGATTCATGCGATGTGTCAAAAGGTCGATTGTTGGCTCGCTCTTCCAGTTACCAAGCTCTTCAACCGCAGCCAAACGCTCTTTCCAGTTAGCCTGCCGGTTCGCCGCTTTTTTCAATTCGTCGTAATTCGGTGGTAAATTCGTCGGTTTGTTATCAGAGTTGCTGTTCGTTTGTGTCAAAATTTCATTCTCCTTTGTTTATGTCCCTTTGTGGGAAATAACGTAATGCTCTCCGTTGGCGGAACAAGTTCCTACCAGTATACCATCATCTAGAGCAAAAGGAAAAAAGTCGATTATTCTGCAAGTCGGTATCTCAGTCGAAGAACACAGAATATTTAGGGGGACTAAAGGTTGTCGCATCTGTATTTTCCATAAGCCTTTTTACCTTTTCTAGTTATTTTTTGACAATAATATTAAAAATTGATTGAAAATTAAGTAAACTATAGTTAAGATGAACCTAGGTTACATATTTTACTAAAAAGGAGGAATATTTATGAAGAAAAAGTTAGTTGGAGTTATTTTCGGTTCATTTTTGGTTCTAAGTTCAGCTGTAACTGTAGGCGCAGAAGAAGACACTAAAAATTGTGGAGATTTTGAAGGTGATGGTGCAGTAGCATTCTGGTATGAGAATGGCTACACTGCTGAAAATGACCCTCATAACCTCGATGGTGACAGTGATGGCTTGCCTTGCGAAACTACTCAAAGTGAATACGATAGTTACGTAGCAACCCAGAAATCTGATGATTTATCCGATGAGACAGCTACTGAAGAAGAAATAGCAACTGAAAAGGATGAAACAGAAGAAGGTGCTGCATTGCCAAAAACTGCTTCAAACGGTCCCTTGATGATGCTGTTTGGTGCTGGACTTGCTGGCGCTGGTTCACTTCTATTGTTCCGCCGCAAAAATCAGAACGTATAGAATGAAATTACCGGCAGGAAGCTTCCTGCCAGTTTTCTTTGAGGTGAAGGCTTATGAAAAAATGGTTGGGTGTTTTTTTACTTGTTTCAGGGCTGACAATCGGCATTTACAATTTATCCGAATGGCATACCGCCACAAGCTCTGCACAAGATCTGTCTGAAGAAGAATTGAAAACAATTCAGGAATTGAAAGAACTTCCTGTAGTTGAAGTCTTTGAAGAACCTATTGAAATAGCCGAGCAAACAGCAGTCTCCGTTCCTACTAAGGAACCCGAACCTCTATTGACCACTTCTGTAGAGAAAGAACTTGGAGAAAAAACAGCGGATTTGCTGATTCCTAAAACCGGTCAAAAGTACTCGGTTTATTGGGGAGCAGACGAGAAAACGTTAGAAAAAGGTGTCGGTCTATTTGTCAGCGACTTAACGACGGTTCCCGGAGGAAATGGGCATACGGTATTAAGCGGACATCGTGATACAGTGTTCACCGGCTTAAGTAAACTTGAAGAAAAAGATGAACTGATAGTAGAATACAATGGAGAGACTTTTGTCTATGAGATCAATGATATTTGGATTACGCATGAAGATGACAAAACAGTCATTGTTGAAAAACAACAGTCAACATTGACACTAACCACTTGTTATCCGTTTGATTTTATTGGCTATGCGCCTGATCGTTATATCGTACAAGCGGAATTAACTTCGACTCACAAAACTACTCTAAAATAAACAAGGCAACAACTGATGCGTCATCAGTCGTTGCCTTGTTTATTTTATTGATTTATAGATTTTTAATAGCGCCAATTAAACGATCTACCTCTTCTTCTGTACTATATGGAGCAAGACCTGCACGCACCCAGCCACCACTGTCATTGACGCCTAGAACCTCACCAAGTGTCGATGCGTAGAAATGACCTGCGGCAACAAAAATACTATGGTCTTCAGCTAGCTTTTTGCAAATTTCTCCTGGTTCAACACCAGCAACTTGGAAAGCGACTGTCGGCGTTTTGGGTACATTTGCTGCAGCTTGTGTAACTATCACACCTTCAATAGCTGATAAGCCTTCCCGCAGTCGATTTGCCAAACTGTTTTCGTAACTTTCAATATGCGCCACACCACTCAAAATACGCGCTCTTCGCGTTTCGCCTTCTCCAAAACCTGCAAAAAACTCAATAGCTGGGCGAATTCCGGCAATGCCTTCATGATTTTGCGTACCGGTTTCTAGCTTATCTGGGTAATAACTTGGAGAAGTGGTCAATTTGTACGGCTCCAAATCTTTGAAAATTTCCTCTTTGATTGCGACGATGCCGATATGCGGTCCAAAGAACTTGTAAGCTGAGCATAATAAAATATCAATTTCCATGTCGTCTCTGTCCATCAGTACATGTGGTGCAGCATGAACAGCATCAGCTATTAATAGGGCTCCAACCTTTTTTGCTCGTTCCGCAAACGGTTTAAGATCGACGATTGTGCCAATCGCGTTAGATGCCATCCCAATAGCGACAATTTTTGTCTTTTCATTGATGAGTTCGTTTAATTCTGTCAAATCGAGTGTTTTTGTTTCAGTATCAACTTTGACCCAGCGAACCGTTAATCCTCGGTCTTCTGCCATCATGATCCACGGATCGACATTGGCACGATGATCCATTTCAGTGACCACGATTTCGTCACCTGCTTTGAATTTTTTACCGAGTGCGTTGGCGATGGCAATCGTTAATGTTGTCATGTTCGCTCCAAACGCTATTTCCTTGGCTTGGACATTTAGAAAGTCTGCGACCGCAAGTCTTGCTTCTGAAATCACTTCTTCTGTTTCCCAACTAGATGGAAAAGCACCATGGAGATTACCTCCGCCTCTTTCCATATAACGAGCGATTGCTTGAATCGCTGAACTGACAACTTGCGATCCGCCTGGACCATCAAAATAAGCAACCGTTCTCCCGTTATAAGTTCTCGTTAAAGCCGGAAATTGTTCACGTACTTTAGCAATTGGATAATTCGTTGTTGTGGCTATTTTCATTGCTTGCAGCTCCTTTTCGAGTAAGGTACTGTTACCATATTCAATTTTCGAACGCAATTCCCTTTATTTTTTAATGTTTTTGAAAATACTGTCCGATTGGGCTGAAATACTGTCCGATTGGGAGCAAATACTTGCCAAACCCGATTTCAACCAAAAAACGCCGCTTATCGCGACGTTTAAACAGCTTTTTGACAGACGACGATTTCCCGCAAGAACAACCCTTTTTTAGCAATACAGCGGTCAGTAATGGCAAATCCCGCTTCTTTGATCATATGATCCATTGTCTCGATCGTGACGACCACTAACTTTTCAGTAATCGGATATGCAGCTTTTAAAATCCCTAATTGGTCTGCGGGCGTTGCGTGTGTGTATAGGTTATACGGCATATCAATGATGGCCACGTCATAAATAGCTTCGACTTCCGCAATCGGGCCTAATGCTATTTCACCAGTCAATCCAAAATGAGCGATATTTTCTCTAGATCCATCGACAACTAGTGGATTCATATCACGCCCAACAATGTCGATTCCCATTGATAGTGCTTCCACTAAAACTGTACCAATACCACAACACGGATCAATGGCTTTGATACCTTCTGGTTGTGGTACGGCAATATTAGCAACTGCGCGAGCAACGCGCGTACTTAATGCCGTTGAATATTCGCGCGGTTTTTTCATATGCTTAAACCAAACAGGCTCGCTTTGAAGATAGCGCCCGAGATACCAGCGACCTTCAAAAGGAATCAACCCAAATGTTACATCTGGATGATGGACGTCTGCTTCACCGGTAATAGCGGAACCAATTTCTCGCTCAATGTTTCGTTTACCTGAATAATCAACTTGGTCCTGCTCAGTCAAGCCATTGATTTTCAAAAAAATGACCTTGAATGTTAACTGGTCCATATCTACTTCTGCTGATTGTCTCAAAATTTCTTGCAAGCTATCGCCTTCAAGCAATACTTCAACTCGTTCTTTAATAAACGGGCTCCGACTCGGATCGATTGCGACTCCGCTTTTGATAATTTTGCTACTGGTGTCTTTTTCGAAAAAAGATCGCATTTCTAATTGACATAAATTTTTTTCATCATTTGTATAAGCATACGTGTAGATGTAATCGCCTGTTGCAGTTAATTGTTTCAATTCATCCCGTCCTTATCTGCCCCTTTGTTCAGGACAACATCTCCTAAGTATAGCAGAATTCTTCAGAAGTTAGTCGACTTGCAGGTCATAATTTGCTTCAATGACTCGAATGATTCTCGTGATCATTTCATTGTATGGAGTTGGTATGCCGTGGTATTTGCCAAGTTTGGATACAGCGCCATTGATCGCGTCAATTTCTGTTTTTCGCTTATGTAGAATATCCATTAACATAGAAGATTTATTGGTGGCAATTTCTTCGTTGCCCATTTTTATGCACTTGGCGATTGTCTGTTGTGCGTCTACAGAGACACCTTCCGCTTTAGCTACCTGCAGTGCTTCTGTTATGATACGTTCGAGCAACTGTTGTCCTTCATTTGTATGGAGAATATCACCATTTCTCAAGCGCGTTACTGCCGTCAATGAATTAAAAGCAACGTTAACAAACAGTTTATTCCAAATAACGGTTTGAACATCTTCTGCTAACTCCGTTTCCAGACCGGAGCAATTCAACGCTTCGATGAATCCTCCTATTTTCTTTTGAGCAGCAACATCTTTAGAATGACCAATCCAATTTTTCCCCCAGCCCCGGTGAAGAATCCGTCCAGCACTTTCTACACTAGCACCACAGCCCATCGTACCGGCAACCACAGGATTGTTCGGGAAAATGGCTGAAATAGTTTCTAAGTTTCCAAGACCATTTTGCATGGTCACAAATAAGGTATTCACAGAAAATGAATCCTTTAATTGGGTTAACACATTTTTCGTAGCATGCGTTTTCAACATCACTAATACAAGATCATACGAAGCACCTGAAACTTCGTGTACGACTGTCAAAGGAACCATTGTCTCCTGGTTATCTCGTTCAACAATCGTTAATCCACTTTGATTGATTTTATCAACATGAGAATTTCTCCTATTATATAGAAAGACATTAGCTCCTTGTTCTTTTAAACGTCCCGCGAACAAACTCCCCATTGCTCCCGCTCCGATAATTAATACATTCATGCAATCCCTCTTTTCTATCTACCTTTAGCGACTTTATATGAAAAATAGTATAGTTAATTTTGGAAGATCGACAAGCAAAATTATTCAGTCGATATATCTAGCATGAATATACCACATAAAAAAACTCCTTGCTTTTACAGTCTTTTTAGATTATCCTACCTTATTAGTAAACATAATTAGAGAGGTTGGGATCGTATGGAGCAATTCGATCAATCCCTCGAAACATTCATGGATAACGTCGGTTGGTTGGCACCGCTTCTTTTTATACTTTTGCATTTATTACGGCCACTGTTATTCATACCGGTTATCGCTGTTTGTATTGCTGGAGGCTACCTTTTTGGATTTTTTGAAGGAGCTCTTTTGTCGTTTATCGGCTTAACGTTAATGAGTTGGGTATCTTACGTATTAATCAATAAATTTCCGAAATTCCAAGAAAAAATGGGGAAATTGAAAGATAAAATATTCCCCAATCGCACTTTGTCTGTTGCTCAAGTGATGATTCTTCGGATTATGCCTTTTGTTCATTTTCATTTATTATCTTGGTACTTGATGGAAATGACTAAGTCACTTAAGGAATACATGGCTATTTCTGCTCTTGGATTAATTGCACCTGCCATTCTGTATACCGCATTTGGGCAGTCTATTTCAGAGTTTCCTTGGTATGTCACCGCAAGTATGTTCATATTGCTTGCAGCGATATTCAGCTTTATTGAAAAATGGCAGAATTCTCGTCCGCAGTCTGATTAAATAGAGGCAGTCCGTAGTAGAACTATGGCACTGATATCTACGATAGTTAACGAGTACAACTTAAAGTTGTGCTTTTAATTTTCTTAATTACAGGGTATTACATGTCATAGATGATTGATAAAGGAGAATGATTATGCCCGTTTTCACCCACAACGGAATCGAATTATTTTACGAAGATATCGGAGAAGGACAACCACTTCTCTTGCTTCATGGACTGACAAGTAATTCAGCGATGTTTTATCGCGAAATGGACTTTTTCAAAAGTGAACACCGCATTATTGCATTGGATTCACGCGGACACGGCAATTCCAGCCGTCTTGAACAATACACTTTGCAAGATCATATAGACGATGCCCTTGCTCTTCTTGCTCATCTCACACTTAATGCGGTTCATGTGATTGGTGTATCGATGGGCAGTTATATTGCACAGGGAATTGCAGCTCAACAACCGGAAAAAGTTGCAAAGCTTGTACTAGTTGCGACTAAATCTTACGGCGAACAATCCTCTATGGCTGAGCTTTTTGATCGTTATCCTGAGGAGTTTGACGGTTTGAGCATTCTTGAAAAATTCAAGACTTCCTCTAGCTATATCTATCACAACCAAAATCGGATTGATGAATGGCTCAAAAAAACGGCTCAAAAAAGCCGTCAATTGACTATGAAAGAGCAAGCTATTGCAGCGGATGCTTTAAAGAAATTCGACTTTCGTCAACAACTTCCCCAAATTTCTGCCGAGACATTGATCATTAGCGGCAAATTCGACGGATTAAACCCGCCTGATAAAGGACGCGAAACAGCAATTGCCATTCCCGATGCTACTTTTATGGAATTTAAACGTTCTGGACATGCACCAAATGTGGAGCAACCCAAACTTTTCCTTGGAATTATTGACAATTTCCTTGACTAATCTGCCCTAGCTACGTCTATAAAACGACAAGAAAAACCCGTTCGGCACCTATTATGCTGAACGGGTTTAGTTTATTGAGCGGTATAGCCACCATCTAGCACAACAGCTTGTCCCGTAATACCTGACGCTTTGTCACTAGCTAAGAACATCGTATAATCTGATACTTCTTTTACCGCCAGTAGACGCTTTTGAGGAATTAAAGGATATAGCACTTCTTCAAATACTTTTTCAACTGGCACTTGACGCGTTTTTGCTAAATCGTTCATCTGATTTCGGACAAGTGGCGTGTCGACGTAGCCTGGACACATGGCATTTACGGTAATGCCATGCTCAGCGCCTTCGAGTGCTGCAACTTTCGTCAAGCCAATGACGCCGTGCTTGGCACTATTGTATGCAGCTTTTCCTGCAAAACCAACAAGTCCATTGATGGATGCCATGTTAATGATGCGTCCAGAACCTTGTTTTTTCATAATTGGGAAAGCGTGCTTTGTCGCGATAAACGGTGCAATTAACATAATCCGAATCAATAATTCATACTTCTCTGTTGGAAATTCTTCAATCGGTGAGATGTACTGCATTCCGGCATTATTGATAAGAACATCCAGTGAGCCATAATGAGCAACTGTTTGTTCAATAACATTTTTAATATCTTCTTCATTTGTTACATCGCATTTGATGCCGAGGCAATCCATCCCTTTGGCTCTCAAATTTTCTGCTGCTTTTTGTACTGCATGCTCATCAATATCCGATAACACAATTTTTGCTCCAGCTTGTGCAAAATCTGAGCTGATTTCATAACCTATTCCACTAGCGGCGCCTGTTATCAATACTACTTTGTTGTCTATCATCATTTGTTCCCTCCGTAGCTGTTGTTAAATTCCAAGTCCTAGTGAAAATAAAATGATGGCAATTGCAAGTCCCAGTAACGGAACAATGACTGTCACAGCACCAACAGGTCCATAAGCGGCTTGATGTGTTTCGCCACAAATCCCTCGAATCGTTGTAACGACGTACCCGTTGTGAGGTAATGAATCAAGTGCTCCTGATGAAATAGCAATTGTTCGGTGAAGCGCTTCTGTATTAACACCCATGTCGATATAATGTGGTGCAAGAAGTGGCAAGGCGATAACTTGCCCACCTGAAGCCGATCCAGTTAGTCCAGCAATGACACTGACAGCAATCGCCCCACCGATTAATGGGCTTCCGGGAATACTTGTCATCGCATCTACTGCTACTTGGAACGCTGGGACAGATTTGGCAACACCACCAAAACCAACGACAGCCGCCGTATTACCGATTGCAATTAATGCACCGATTGTTCCATCTGATAAAGCTTTGCCTAGATTAGAAAAATACGTACGGTTCAATAAATACGTTGTCAAAACGCCGCCTAGTAAAGCAATAATCAACGCAGATGTTTTTAATGAATCATGGAAAATAAAGGAGATTCCAAGAACGACAACTAGTGGGATTAAGCCCATAATCGGGTTCGGCAATTCTCGATTCTTAACAACTGGATCTGTTGAACGAGCTTCAAAACGCTCGCCTTTCTTAACAGCTTTACTAATCATGCGTTTTAACCACCAGTAACCAAACACGGCCATAAAGACAGCGACTAAAATACTAACTTCCCACCCTGCATACGGGCTCGTCTTTAAGTAGTCAATCGGAATCCAGTTTTGAATTTCAGGTGAACCCGCGGACGTCATTGTGAATGTTACTGAGCCCAAAGCTAAAGCTGCAGGAATAAAGCGACGTGGAAGATCGGCTTGTTTGAACAAGCTAAGCGCCATTGGAAAAACCGAGAACGCGACAACGAACAAACTCACTCCACCATAGGTCAAGACAGCACAGGCGATAACAATCGCAAGTACAGCTTTCGATAAACCAAATTTCCCAACTAACCATCTTGAGACGCTATCAGCAGCTCCACTATCTTCCATTACTTTACCAAAAATTGCACCGAGTAGGAACATCGGGAACCAAGCAGTGATAAATCCAGAAAAACTAGTCATATAATTTGTTAATAGGTTTGCTTCTCCTTCTCCTACCAATTGCGGAAATAATGGTAGTCCGCTGAAAAGTGCTACAAATAATGCGGACAATGGACCCGCAATCAATAAGTTCATACCTCTCATCGTTAAAACAATAAGAAGTACCAGTCCACCAACCATTCCAATCATACTCAACATTTAAAATCCCCCTTTTCTTTTACTTACCAAATAAAAACGCTTACTTACTTGTTTTCAAAAAGCGATTTAAATTTCTGAAAATTTAGAGCTGTTTGCTTTTATTAGTGTACAACTCTCTTAAAGATAGGTAAAATGAATAATTACTATAAGTTTTATAATAATTAGTTATAAGTAGAGGAGAATAGTATGGATATTCGTCAATTAACGTATTTCGTTGAAGTTGCCAAACATCGAAGTTTTACAAAAGCTGCACTTACTCTTCACGTGACACAGCCAACTTTGAGTAAAATGGTAAAAAACCTAGAGGACGAAATGGAAGTTATGTTGTTCGATCGGTCAGCCCGTCAAATCAATTTAACTGACGCAGGCGTTGTTGTTTATGAACAAGCTCAGAAAATCATTCACAGTATTGATGATTTATCGGCTTCTCTGTACGATGTCATGAATTTGAAAAAAGGCAAAATAAAAATTGGTCTTCCACCAGTTATCAGTACGTTATTCTTTCCGACCATCATCGCCGAATTTCAATACGCTTATCCCGACGTTACCGTCATTCTTGCAGAAGATGGTGCCAAAACAGTAGAGAGAAAAGTATACGAAGGCGAAGTTGATTTGGGATTTGTTATGCTGCCAGTTGATCAAGAAAAATTCGATGTCGTCCCCTTTGTTGACCAAGAAATTAAATTGCTCGTTCACGAATCACATCCTCTTGCCTGTCACGATGTTATTGATTTAATTCATTTTAAAGATGATCCATTTTTGCTCCTTAGCAAAGAATTTACTTTGAACAGCCGAACGATTGAATTTTGTATAAGTGAAGGATTTACGCCCAAAATTGCCTATGAAAGTTCGCAATGGGATTTTATTGTCGGAATGGTAGAAAAAAACTTAGGTGTTACGTTAATGCCCAAATTGATTTGCGACCGCGTTAAAGATGGTCCATTTAAAATGATTTCACTGACTCATACTTTTCCTTGGAGACTGGGCATTATTTTAGCGAAAAATCGCTATGTCCCTTATGTATCGCGCGAGTTTATTTCTTTAGTAGAAAAGTTACCGATTGTTTGATACAAAAAAGGAGCCTCCACTTGGAAGCTCCTTTTTTGCTTATTATAAGAAAACAATAATCGCCAACACTGCAGCCAAGACCAATCGGTAAATAGCAAACGGCATAAGCTTTATGTGAGAAATCAGTTTTAAGAAGAAACGAATGGAAATTAACGCAAAGACGAAAGCAGATACGAAGCCGACGACGTAAAAGGATAAATAATCCATCGATAACGTATCCCAGTTTTTCATTACCGATACAAGGCTCGCCCCAAACATAATCGGAACAGCCATGATGAACGTGAAGTCCGCCGCAACTCGGTGATTTAACCCAAACAACACACCACCTGAAATTGTGGCACCAGAGCGAGAGAATCCCGGCCATAGCGATAAGCATTGCACGAGGCCTATTTTCAATGCTTGAAAATAGGTAATTTCATCTAAAGAATTGACTGTTGGCTTTTTAGGTCCGAACTTGTCTGCAACAATCATCAAGATGGCTCCGGCAACTAGTGCATAGATGACGGTCTCAACACCAAACAAGTGATCATCGATTAAATCCTTAAAAGCAAATCCGAAAATCACTGCTGGCAGCATGCCAATAATAACGTGTAGTAAATTGAAGCTCGAGCTTGCTTGTTGACCCTCTATTTTATAAAGGCCTACTAAACTGAATAGACGTTTCCAAAAGACCACAACAACTGCCAGTATTGATCCTAGCTGAATAACAATTTTAAATGTATTCGCTGGGTATTTCCCTAAAAACTCCTGTGATTTTAACCACATGTCATCAACGATGATTAAATGACCTGTAGAAGAAACAGGAGCAAATTCTGTCATCCCTTCAACAAACCCTAATATTAATGCTTTTAACAAGTCAAACCATTCCATGTAAACGAATCCTGCTTTCTGTAATAAAATAAATGCTGTATCTATTATACGGTCAATAAAGGCGTATGAGTTGCTGAATTTTTGTCATTTTGATTTTCTTTTTAAAGCATTTGTACTGCAACGATTAAGAAAGAACGTATAGACTTTTGTTCAATTACTATAGAACGCTGTATTCAGAAAAAGGTTGCATCTATCCCAATAAAAAACGAGATGCACACGTAGTTCAAACTAAAAAGACGTTGCGATATGCTCTTATTAGCACATTACAACGTCTTTCCAGTTATTCTTCTACAAGACTTGCGTAGACAATCAAACGTTCTTCTCGTGTTCCTCGATCAAAATCGTAAGTTCCTGAACAAGTAATCAGTACCAATTCAGGAGAAGAAGTATAGCCAAAAACATTCGAGACATCCGCCAAATCAAGCGCGACAGACTCCATCGTATGAATTTTGAATATCAACGTTCTGTCTTTCCCTTCAACTACCACTTTGTCCCCTAACTGGAGTTTAGAAAGATCCCAGAAAATTGCAGGACCGTCAATACCATCGACATGACCGGCAATTACAGCGCGACCATTTTGACCAGGTTGGTATCCTGGAGAAAACCAACTAACGTCTTCGATATTATCCGGCACTGCCATATCACCATTCTCTGTTACCCCCAGATGTTGGACTTCCGCTTGCACATTAATAGAAGGAATTTTTAATGAACTGGGCTCAATACCTGTTCGCTTTAACCCATTAATCGGGTTTTGGGCTGGAGCCGCCTGCTGGACATCGACTGTAGCCGGTTCATCGAGCGTAAACCCTACGCTTTCTGAACGGACACTTACTTCATCCACAGGTTGCTGACAACCCGCTAACAACAAAAGAGTTGGAACTACCAGGAGCTCTTTATTGAAACCGTTTTTTCCATATAAGCGTACTAGCTCCGATAAGAACAAGCGCTCCACCTAACAACAACCAAGTAGCCTGAGATTGATCAGGCGTACCAAGACCTGTAGTTGGCATGCCGTCCGGTGATCCAGCTGCTTCATAATCAACAAGCGCAATTACTTCCAATGAATCAACCGTATTTACTGCAAAGACACTATAAACAGTGTTTGCAGCTAACTCCGTGCCTTCGAGTGGCAACACTTGTGTGCCATCTGGTAAACGGATTTCCAAGTCATAAGTACCGGCATTTAACTCTGCATAATCTGTAATTCCAGGGAATTCTGCTCCACTGAACAAAGCATCTCCACCAATTACACCAACATCAACTGCTGGAGCGTCTGGAGACAAGTGTCCAACGCGTACTTTTGTTTTCCCTTCTGTTACTTCCATTGAATCTTCAGCAACTACAAATTCAATAGATTCCAGCAAGTTTGCTGCAGCAACCGTATAAGCTTTGCCTGCTTCAACAGTAAGGTCTGCCTGCAATACGCCTTCACCCGCTGCATATTCCGTTCCGTTTGCAAAAACTTCTACATCATGTGTTCCGGCTGGCACTTCTAGGTAGCCTGAATCTGCCTTAAATGGTACATTTTCGAGCGTTAAATCACCATTAACATACACATCGACAGCAGGTGCATCTGGTGAAGCGTGAACCACTCTGACTTTAGCAGTATGACTATCTGCTAACACACCAGCAGCGAGCAGTGAGAATACAAGTGCCATAGCAACTGAGAATGAAACTAAAATTTTCTTCATTTTTTCCTCTCCTTCACGTGTGTAGTTTTTGCACAATTATTGTACAACTTATTTATAACCTATTTCCGTTGTTTTTACAACACCAAAATCAGACTATTCTGTTTTTTAAACTAATAGTACTATACATCATCTACATAACTAGTAGCTTACCCTAAAAATATTCCATATTTTCGCATTTCCTCTCTGTACAACCTTCCTGCATGACTAGCTTACACACAATAACATTTTCCCTATAAAAAAATGGACAGAGTTGCATGACCCTGTCCATTTCTTTTCGCTTACACATAGCGAACTTAACTTGTAATTTCAATTAAAGCTGCAATAGCTATACCGTTCAACGCTTGCGTAGCTAGTTTATCTGCTTCTGAATTCTCTTTGCGCGGTATTAATTGGTAATCAGTTTGAATGCCCAGCTCGTTTATTTTTATTCTACTTCGTTCTATCCAAAGCTTTAATTGTTTTTCTGTTACGAGCCATTCATTGGTCATGCCGTTTATGACAATGCGAGAATCGCCGACAAAGCGAACGAGTTGATGGTGGACTTCTAGCTGTTCCAGTTGCTGCAGACAAAAATACAACGCTGCATATTCCGCTTCGTTATTCGAAGTCAGCTGATCCAATTTGGTATTTGTCCGAAGACGATACGATTTGCCATGTTGCTCATAGTAAATCACACAACCAAGACCGGCACTTCTTGAAATACGTTCATAACCTCCATCAAAATAAACAATGACATGATGCGGTTCTGTTTCTATTTCTTTTAAGTATACGTTCACTTCTTTTAACGTCCAGCTACTATCAAAACGATCTACAAAACGAAGATTTTTAGCTCGACCTGTTTGCTCCAGATCTTTGGCTATTAAAATCGCGGCAGCTGCTGGTAGTTCTTCTGAAAAGAAATTCACTTCTGGGCCTTTAGGCGTTTTATGCGTCCACTCTATCCGCAGCTCCATCCGTCGTCCTCCATTCTCTGTAAACTAGTCTACTTGCTCAACTTCTCTTGTACGCACGATTCCCATTCAGTAAGCTCACTAAACGACTACTTAAGCAGCAAAAAAGCCGCCTCCATTGCGGAGCCGGCTGTCTTTATAATGCTTTCTCTTCTAAACGCTTTAAATCATTTTTATGTCCCATAACAATTAATACATCGTCTTGTTCCACCATATCGTCAATTGCTGGTGCGATATTAACATCTTCCTCTTTTTTTATCGCCAATACAATACAATTGAATTCTTTGCGAATGTTTAAGTCAATCAATGTTTTATTGGCCATCTTACCAGAAGCTACTAGCTCGATGATGCTGTAATCGTGGGACAAATCGATGTAGTCGATAATTTTATCCGAATCGACGTGATGCGCCACCCGGATTCCCATTTCTTTTTCCGGCTGAATGACACGATCTGCTCCGACTTTGTGAAGAATTTTCTCATGCTGGAGGTCACGTGCTTTTACCCACACTTTCGGCAAGCCAAGTTCTTTTAACATCAAAGTGCATAGCACACTTGCTTGAAGATTATCTCCGATAGCTACGATGGCATGTTCAAAATTCCGTACGCCTAATGATTTCAGTTGATTTTCATCAGTAGCATCTGCAATCACGGTAAAAGCTGCATACTCTCTTAAGGCATTCACTTTTTCTGGGTCTGTATCTATCGCCATGATTTCATGTCCCATGCTATGTAGCTCTTTACAGACACTGCTTCCAAAGCGACCTAATCCGACGACCACAATCTGTTTTTTCACAGGCTTCCCTCTTTTCTCTCATATAGCTACTTTATTCCCAAAACGAATTGTTTGCAATCGAAGACATTGGACTTTTTGATGGATAACTGATAAAAATAAACTAATAAGTAGAATTATTCAGAAAAGGAGGATTACTATGCAAACGTTAACCTATACATTAGTCGACGTGTTTACTGCACAATTTTTTGGTGGCAATCAATTAGCCGTTTTTCATGATGGTTCCGGCTTAGACACGAAAATCATGCAGCGGATTGCTAACGAACTGAATTTATCGGAAACTGCTTTTATCTGTCCTCCCCGCAAACCACAACACCAGCTAAGTTTACGGATTTTCACGCCCCAAGTAGAATTACCGATAGCGGGTCATCCTACGATTGGAACAGCTTTTGTTATGGCCTACCTAAACATGTTACCTTTATACGATGGAATGAATGAATGGATTATCGAAGAAGAACTTACCGACATCGCGGTGACCGTCCGCAAAGAAGGAGAGAAAATAACAACAGTAGAAATGATTCAACCTCTCCCAGTTTTCGGAGAAGTATTTGAAAGACAAGCTTTGGTTGCAGACTTGCTGTCATTGCCAAAAGGAGAATTAGATACACGCTTTCCTATCCAGACCGTTTCGTCCGGTATTCCCTTCCTGTTCGTACCCCTTCGTTCCCTCGCCGCCATGAGAGAAATAAATTTCCGAACCGATGTTTGGGAACGCCACTTTAGTGGGGATTCCAATCGCCAACACATCTTCACCTTCACAACAGAAACCGAACACGATGACTCAACAGTCCACTGTCGAATGTTCGCCCCTGCTATGGGCATTTCAGAAGATCCAGCAACTGGTGCTGCTTGTGGTCCACTGGGTGCATTTTTAGTTGAACACGGTGTTATTGACAATGGTGATGAAGGCCATTTTTTTATACGCAGTGAACAAGGAATAGAAATGGGAAGACCTAGTTTTATCGATATCACTATCACTAAGAACAGCGAAACATATCAGGAAGTTAAAATTGGTGGTACTGCTGTCGTCGTCGGACGAGGTGAACTTTACATTCCCTAATTTTCAAAAAGAGCTGTCGACTTCTGAATCATGAAAGAGAATCTAGCTGCGAAATAAACAACAACTAGCTTTAACTTATAGTTGTTGTTTATTTTGTATTTTTTGCATACAAGTTTTCCTGTTGTTCACCGCGTTTAGCAATAATTTTTACAAACGGCACAATCAATGTTGAGACAACCAAAATCCGGAATAGCTGAAAAGCTGTCACTACTGTGACGTCTGCATCCACGGATGCGGCAATAATCCCCATCTGGTCAAGGCCACCCGGCACTACACTTAAAAAACTAGTCGAAAAGCTTAACCCGTATAACTTCTGCAACACTAGGCTCACGATAAAAGCAAAAGCAATCAGTACACTGCTTGAAAAAAAAGAGTAGAAGACCATGCGCTTAGTTAATTTCAAATCTTTCTTTTGCAATAATAAGCCGATATAGATGCCAATAAACAATTGCGCGATATGCAAAAAAGAACTTGGCATGACCGGAACTACCACACCAGTCAAGTTAAGCAACATAATAAAAAAAACAGGTCCCAACAAAAAAGCTGTCGGTACGTTTATTTTTTGTGCGATCATTCCAGCGCCATAACAAAGCGCTAGTAACATCAGCAATGACAGCGAATAGTTTCCCTGCCCTAATTTTTCAACATGTGAAGATCCACCGTCAGCAACAATAAATGGCACAATGGCGACAATGAGCAACACGCGTAGGACATGATAAAACGTTACGGCTGTCAAATCAATTGTTTTCTGTTCTTCTGTAAAAGTGACAATTTGTGACAATCCACCCGGCACACAACACGTCATCGCCGTTGCCCGATCAACTTTCGTCTGAGAAGCCATTAATGAACTGATAAATAAAAAAAGAACAAAAAACGCTAAATTGATTACGACCATCGCTAGAAAATATTCTTTCATTCCTTGCAATGCTTCCACAGTAAAAGCAAAGCCGATGACGTATCCTGCAATTACCAATCCACTATTGCGAAAGCGAGGATGCCATTTCAGCTGCAGTGGTGTAAACAATTGCATGAATAAGACAGCGAACAACGGACCTAGCAACCAAGGCATGGGTGCTCCAACCATTATAAAAATCCCAGCACCGGCTAAGCCAATTAGAAATGTTTTCATCATTGGATAAATCACCATTTGATCATCTTCTTTCTTAACATTCACAGCTGATGTATTCATTATAGCTTTTCAGGTCTTAATATAAAATCATCACATATCTGTTAGATAGCATTACTGAGTGATTTACTTTGTCGTTACGCTACATAAAACCTTAAACGTCCTTGAAAGTCGAATAGATGAGGCTGTCCCATAACCCTCTAAAATAAAACAGACGGAGAAAAAGAGCTCTTTTTCTCCGTCTGTTTTTCTGAATCTCGGCCCACAATCTCGAACTCGATGTGTGTTTTTCGAGATTACAGTAGTGCAACCGGCTGAGGCTCTACTCGCGGAAAGCGGCTGTCGCAATGGACATCAGCTCGGTCTTTCAATTTCCCATCACTAAAGGACACGTTGGATCACTTATCCATTCATTTAACGACCCGTCGTAAACAGCGACGTTTGTTTGACCGAGTGTATTAAGTATCAAAGCGGTCCACGTTGACGCAAGTCCACCACCGCAGTAGGTGATGACTTTTTTATCTAGATCTAACGCTCCTATTTTTTCAAATGGTTGACGCAGTGCGGCATCGGCATGCATTTTTTGTGTCTGTTGATCGGCATGATCACCAAAAAAAACATTGACGCTGCTCGGAATATGCCCTTTTCTGGGATAGGCATCTGTTGTTCCTTTAAAATCTTCAGGTGACAAGCTGTTGATGAGAATGACATTGTCATCGTTCATCGCACGTTTAACATCTTCTTTGCTCGCAAGCAGCTCGGTACGACGCTGTCCAGTACAAACTGTCGATGGGTAATTCCCGGGAACTGTCGTTAATGGACGCCCTTCTTGTTTCCATTTAGGCAGTCCTCCATCTAAAATCGCGATATTTTCGTAGCCTTCATAGTGCATTTGCCACGCTAGCCGTGAAGCCCAATAAGCAGCGATAACTGGATTTTCCACCAATGCCCCTTGATCGTAGATAACGGTATAAGTGCCGTCACCTATGCCCAGTTCAGTCATCTTTCTGCAAAAATAATCGCGCGGAGGCACTGTAAACGGTAACGACGATTCAGGATCTGACAATTCGTTTAATAAATCAATATGAACTGCTCCACTAATATGCCCTTGTTCATAGGAAGGTTTGCCTGACAAAATCGAAGGTGGGCCTCCATCTCTTGGAATATCCATAAAGGCCGTCGCATCTATAATTCGTAACTTCGGATCATCTAATCGCTGTTCTAGCCATTCTGTACTAACTACTAAAGGTATTTTTTCCATTTCTTTAACATCCCTTTCTTAAGCCGACAAATCCAATATGATTAACAAATGTGCGTTATACTAGTACAATAATAGCTAGGTTGCACGCCGTCAATTGAAAGACGCCGTTTATTTCTACAAAATTCGCGTGTTGATTTTTTAAACTAAGAAAGGTTGTTATCTACGTGAAACCCTATAATAATATTACCGAATTGATTGGCGATACGCCTGTCGTAAAACTAAATCGTATAGTGCCAGAAGGTGCAGCGGACGTCTACGTTAAATTGGAAATGTTTAATCCATCGAAAAGTGTCAAAGACCGTGCTGCCTATAATATGATCAAAATGGCCGAGGAAGATGGGTTATTAACAGAAGGCGCAACCATTATCGAACCAACAAGTGGCAATACCGGTATTGGCTTAGCCATGGTTGCTGCTGCACGAGGCTATCGCTCTATCTTGGTACTGCCGGACAACGCAACAAAAGAGCGAATCAATTTATTGAAAGCATACGGCTCTGAAGTTGTCCTCACACCAAGTGACGAAAAGATGCCTGGCGCTATTGGCAAAGCACTTGAGCTGCAAAAGGAGATTCCAAATAGTTTTATCCCGCAACAATTCGAAAACAAAGCAAATCCCGATATCCACCGGACAACGACAGCGCTAGAAATCTTGGAACAAATGGACGGGAAACTGGATGCCTTTGTAGCATCTGCTGGCACTGGCGGTACTATTACAGGGACTGGTGAAACATTAAAAGAGCATCTGCCAGAGCTGTACATCGCAGTCGTGGAACCGAAAGGATCTCCAGTTTTGTCTGGTGGAAAACCTGGCAAGCATAAATTAGTAGGCACGAGCCCTGGATTTATTCCGAGCATCTTAAATACTAAAATCTACGATGAAATCATGGCAATCCAAGATGAGGATGCGATTGATATCTTTAAACGAGTTGCTCGTGAAGAAGGTATTTTTGTCGGACCCTCTGCAGGCGCGACAATTTATGCAGCGATTGAACTTGCGAAGCGCCTCGGTAGCGGCAACAAAGTATTATGCATCGCACCCGATACCGGTGAACGTTACTTAAGTATGAATTTATTTGATGAATAAAAGATAATCACTACCAGCAGGCTTGTCGCCTGCTGGTTTTTTGTTTCTATTTTATTCCTGAGTTCTCTATTTAGGATTTCCAACTAGACTTTGCTACACTAGTATAGGAAATTAATTTTATATAAAGAGGAGCTATCCATATGCAAAACTTAACAGGAAAAAATGCGTTAATTACAGGAGCAGGACGAGGGATCGGCCGTTCTACAGCTATTGCTTTTGCAGCAGAAGGTATAAACGTTGGACTTGTAGGTCGCACTGCTGAAAACTTGGAGAAAGTTGTTGCGGAACTCGAGCAATACGGTGTGAAAACTGTTTTTGCAGTAGCTGATGTTGCCGATCAAGATTCGGTCAATGCAGCAGTTGAACACGTTTTGGCTGAACTTGGCTCGATTGATATTTTGATCAATAATGCAGGTATTGGGAAATTCGGTAACTTCCTTGATCTATCACCTGAAGAATTTAAAGCCATTATCGACACCAACTTGATGGGTGTGTATTATGTAACACGTGCTGTCTTGCCGCAAATGATCGAGCGTCAATCAGGTGACATTATTAATATTTCATCAACAGCTGGACAAAAAGGTGCTCCGGTAACAAGTGCTTACAGCGCGTCGAAGTTTGGTGTCATGGGATTAACAGAATCGTTAATGCTCGAAGTAAGAAAACACAATATCCGTGTCAGTGCACTAACACCGAGTACAGTTGCAACTGACCTAGCGATTGGTGAAAACTTAACCGATGGCAATCCTGATAAAGTGATGCAGCCAGAAGATTTGGCTGAAATGATGGTTGCTCAGTTAAAACTACACCCACGCGTATTATTAAAATCGGCTGGACTTTGGTCGACTAATCCTTAAACTCAACCTAGTATAAAGAGCTCCGTTCACAAAATTGTGAACGGAGCTCTTTTAAATGACAGCTAAAATTATCCCTTTACTAACGTTAAGTGTGAAAATAGTATACCGTTCATGCGGATTGATCAACAGAGCCTTTTGACTACGTAACTTAGCGAAGCCAAAAAGAAAATAACCTCCTGCTATTTTACATGAGCACTGAAAAACAACCTTTCTCAGAGCTGTTCAATTATCCACTTTTACTGTCTTCATCGACCAAAAAACAACTGGAATCATTGCCAGTGCAAGAAATCCTCCTCCTAAAGACATGACGGCATAACTTGACTGCGCCATGACCAGTCCCGAAAGCCCGCCGCCTGTTGCTCCTGCTAGCGCAACTAATACATCTACAGTACCTTGTGTTTTTGCGCGTGTCGATGGATGGGTTGAGTCAACAATGAGTGTAGTGCCACTGATCAACCCAAAGTTCCAGCCGAGACCCAGCAAAGCCAGTGCGACAATCAGCACCCATAAAGAATCACTTGGCGCTAAGGCCGCAACGATTCCCGCAGCCATGAACGTCACTCCTGAAGCTACTGTCATGATAATTCGACCCAATTTATCGACAAGGACACCGGTGACAAGCGATGGCAAATACATGGCAGCTATATGAATGCTAATGACTAACCCGATGTCTCCAAGATTATGTCCATAATGACCCATATGAATGGGCGTCATTGTCATGATTGCAAACATAATCAACTGTGTCAGCACCATGACAGTCGCTCCTAGTACGACTCCTTTTTTATTAATGGCAGAACCTACCGACTCCGTGTCTACTATACTCGCTTTAAAATTTAGCTGGTGCTCCGTTATCGCTTTTGATACTAGCAAAGGATCCGGTCTTAAGAAAATGACTAATACGATACCAGCTAAACTAAATGCCACAGCAGCTAAAATAAAAGGACCTGCTAAAGCTGGAACGTTAATGGATTCAGCAAATCTGCCCATTACACCAATTAGATTGGGCCCGGCAAATGCACCGAAAGTCGTTGAAACCAAAGCAATACTAATTGCAGTTCCTCGTTGCTTCACAGTTGCCAAATCTGTGCCTGCATAACGTGATTGCAAATTTGTAGCCGTTCCTGCTCCATAAATTAACAACGACGCAAACAGCAGAAAGACATTATCCGATAAAGCAGCCATAACAACACCAATTGCACCGATTGCACCCGCAAGGAAGCCTGTTGCCAAACCGGTCCGTCGACTAAAACGCTGCGAAAGCCTTCCAATAATAAGAGCTGCTGCCGCTGACCCCAGTGTAAACAGGGCTACTGGAAGACCTGCAAATCGGTCTGTACCGAGCATGTCCTGTGCTAGAAGCGCACCAACTGTCACACCAGCCGCTAGTCCAGCTCCTCCAAAAACCTGCGCCATTACAACAACCCACAGTGTTCGTCGATACAACCCTCTAACCTTTTCTGGTGAATTGATATAGTCTTGAAGCATTGCCTGGTGATTTTCGTATTGCTTCATACTATTCCCTCGTTTCAAAACAAGTATATTCTTTTGACTTTTTAAAGAATGATAGAACTGCACGCAAGAAATAATTCGAATCTTTTTTCAGTATAACGCTTTTTTATCTACCAGCCATGGTCTTTTGAAATAAAGAGCTTTTCCGCAATTTAATGTTCCTGTTATTTTCAAAGTCCTTTAAATTAGGGGACTTTTGGCTATAAATCTACACGTAGTTTTTTCTAAAAAAACTAGTTTTCCTTTATACTAAAAGCATGACTGACCTAAGGGGGCCAAGACAATGACTAAAATACATAAACAGAAGTTTTGGCGATTTGCTGCTTTACCTTGGCTGTTATTAACAATAGCTGCTCTCCTCGCTACCGGTGGATGGCTACTAAAAGCGGACTCTCAAGACGCAACAAACGTAAAAAACGCATTGCAGGAAATCATTATTGACCAAACGGGAGCAACTAGTAATATGAATAAGAAACGCATTTCTAATCTATCAGTTTCCCACAGTTCAACAGGCTGGAATGTCGAGATTTCCATAAATGCTGATAAAGAACTTACCGTCATTTCAACCAAACAGAAAATGTTAACACAAACCATCGCGATACTTGACTCTCTACCCGAAATCGACCAACTCGAAGATATGTCCTTTTCATGGTTGTATCCTATTGTAAACGAACAAAACGAGGTAGATTATCAAAGTGTCTTGTCTTTCCGACTAGATAAAAAAACACGTGAACAACTGATTTGGGACAACGTCACACCTTCTATTCTTCCTGATCTTGTTATCGATTATGAGGAACGACTCCTACTTGAATAGATGATTGCCGATAGATGAAAGGAGTCAGCTAGTCGCCGACTCCTTTTGTTCATCTTTACATTAGTAAAGGTGCTTTTTCGATTGATGTACGCTAAGCTTAGCAACGATTTCTAGTGTCACGAGTCTGTTCACTGTATTTATTGGCAAGCGATAAATCCTGCCAATAAATCGTCTAGCTCAGAAAAGTTGATAGTCCGGAAATCAATACATACCCGGTCTTCTTGAATTCGCGACACGATGGCTGGTTTTACTTTTCTCAGGCAAAGCGACAATTGCGCTGCACTTAACCGTTTATGTGTTATAGCCGCAATATACGTCGGAATTTCTACTCCTGGCATAGTGCCTCCGCCTATTTGAGATGTACTTTCTTGAAGTTCACTGTGATAGTTACTAGACTTTGACTGTAAATTACGGATAAATAATTGCGCTTGAACTTTAATGTCTTCTGCTGGGCGAATGATATCACGGATTGTGGGAAGTTCAGCAATTTTCTCTGCCCCCGCTAAATAGCTTTTTAAGGTTTCTTCCATTGCGGCAAGAGTCATTTTATCGACTCTTAAGACACGCGCCAATTGGTGCTTTTTCAATCGCTCGACCAACTCTTTTTTACCGGCAATCAATCCCGCTTGTGGTCCACCTAATAATTTATCGCCACTAAAAGACACAAGATCTACGCCACTTTCAATTACTTCCCGAACAAGCGGTTCATCTCCAATACCATGTTGTTTAAAATCATAAAGCGCACCGCTCCCCAAATCTTCATAAAAGATAACATGTTGATGTTTGCCAGTAAGTTCAACGAGCTTAGCAGTCTCTACTGTTTCTGTAAATCCAATCATTTTGAAATTACTCGTGTGGACTTTCATCATCATAGCGGTTTCTTCTGTTATGGCCTGTTCATAATCAACTAAATGGGTTTTGTTGGTAGTTCCCACTTCAACTAGTCGAGCCCCGCTTTCTTCCATAATGGAAGACACACGGAACGAACCTCCGATCTCGACCAATTGTCCCCGGGAAACAATCACTTCCTGTTTTTTTGCTAGCGCACTCAAAATGAGAAATACCGCTGCAGCATTATTGTTCACCACCATCGCAGCTTCCGCGCCTGTAGCTTGGACTACCAAATCTTCGATAATCTGATGGCGCGATCCTCGCTTTCCTGCTACTAATTGATATTCCAAATTCGAGTAATTCTCTGCTGTTCTTACTACGTGAGCAATGGCCGCATCGCTCAGTCGTGACCGTCCTAAATTCGTATGCAGCACGGTCCCGGTTCCGTTAATTACTCTTTCTAATCGGTCTTCTTGCCATATTTGTATATGAAGTTCCGCAGACTTGAAAATCTGTCCAGTGAAATCTGGAGTTGCTTTTTCGATTAGAGCCTCTTCTGCTAACAAGCTTTTTCGCAAACTGCCAACTTCTTGTTGTAGAAATTCAGTCAACTGCATTTCGTGGAGATCAAATTTCTTTTTTAGCGTTTCAAATCGTGGATCTTTCTGTAATTCATGAACCGCTGGAAGTAGTCGCAAATACTGTTTCATCGTTTATCCTCCGTCCAATAACGCTGATCTTCTGATCGTTTCGTATAATGAAGTTCATCAAGTAATTCGAGAAACGGGATCATGTACTTTCTCGATAAATCTAGCACTTCTTTGGCCTGCTTTAAATCAAAACAAGTATCTGTTTGATGCCGCAGTTGATTTAATGCGTCATCGAAAGCAGTATGGTGAATCAACGTATCTTCTCTCAAACGATAAACTTGATTACTTCCAATCAAATGGGCAGTGAGTTCAGCAATTTCCATCTTCGGTAAGGGTGTACCTAAAAAATAGTCTTCCCATTTCTTCGCTTGAAAAGCGTCTTGCTCCAGCGAACTAATAACCTGCTCCATTCGGACGCGCCATTTTTGTGGCAGATGTGGGTTAAAAAGAGGTAGAGCTACAAACTGTTCGAATCGCTTTAGTTCATTTTGTTCAACCAATAAATTTAAACTAAATTCCAGTAATGGTTTAGGATAGCTTATGCTCACTGACTGAATTAGTTCGGCCTTGCTCATACCCATACGCATTGAAAAATCTTCGTGATACTGCTGCAACCTGTCGAACAATTCATCTTTTATCTTGATAAACGTTTTGGTCAAACTATAGCCTTGGCGAGGAATTTCTAACCAACTATCCGATTCTACTCCTTGTTCTAAGATTTCCGCCAATGTGTTTTCGTTTAATGAAGTGTGTTGCATGAGGCTTTTCTCGTCGAGCAATAAGTATTTACTTAAGGCATCTACGACTAAATCTTTCGGTGTTCCTTGCTGGTGGTGACGAAGCATCTCGATTGTCTCCTCACCAAAGCAGTATTTCCCACCATTTGGTTGTATGACCCAGCCGCCACCAATGGTCTCAACGGGACTCGGGCGCCGCAATACAAAACGATCTCCTCGACGCACGACTATTTTTTCTTCTAACCGAATTTGGCATAATACTTCGTTTGGTGTTTGCGTCAGTTCGTTACGGTCAAAAAAGACGATTTTGCCCATCACTTCAGAGGTTCCGACGTGAAGCCTGACAGCCGTCCGCTGTTTAAGTGGTGCGAACTTTCGACCAATCACTTGCAATGCAATATCGATCGTATCTGTCACGAGAAAATGTTCTGAATCGACAAGTACATCTCCGCGTTTTACAGCTGTCTGATCCATGCCGCCTAAATTAATCGCCGTTCGCTGCCCTGCACGCGCCTGCTGACGTTCTTCGTGATGCACTTGAATTTGTCTCGCTTTCACAGAAATCCCTTCTGGTAAAAGACGAAGCTGCGAGGATTTCTGGACAACCCCCTCGTATACGGTTCCTCTGACGACAGTGCCTTGACCTTGGACTGAAAACACTTGATCAATTGGTAAACGAAATGAACCATAAGCGTCACGAAAATCGATTGCTTTCAGTTTCGTTAAAATCGTTTGCTTTAATTCGTCTATTCCGATTCCCGATAAACTATCGAGCGCAACATACGGTGCGTCACGAAAAATGGTTTCTGACAGCCGTTCTTTAACATCATCCATGACCAATTCGAGCATAATTTCATCGACACGATCGATTTTCGAAATCGCCACGATGCAATGTTCCACGCCTAAAAACTGCAGAATTTCCAAATGCTCTTCGGTTTGCGGCATGATGCCTTCATCTGCCGCTACAACCAAAACAACTAAATCAATTCCCGCAACCCCGGCAATCATCTGCCGAACAAACCGTTCATGTCCTGGTACATCGACAATCGAAATAGCAACACCCATTTCTAAATTTAAAGGTGCGTAGCCCAGTTCGATAGAGATCCCACGTTCTTTTTCTTCTTTTAATCGATCTGTTTCTACGTTAGTCAATGCTTTTGTCAAAGTGGTTTTGCCGTGATCAATATGTCCTGCCATGCCGATTGTATAATAACGTTCTTCCATTTTTTTCACACGCCTTCTCTTATCGCTGTTCTCTTTACTTTAGTCTTCAAGAAGGGCTGTTTCAAGCCTGAGCACCGCTTTCACCGATTCTCACTAAGCGCCTTTCTTGCGAAGATCTTTTTTTCGGTATAAACTTGTACAGGTTCACCATTACGAACTTTGGGGTTGGATGGGTGACTGGTGTCCTCCTGGGTCTTCAAAACCCTGAGGGGCCTGCGTGTCAGGCTCGGTGGGTTCGATTCCCATACAATCCCGCCAAATACATAGAAAAGCGACAGCGCCTATGTAGATTCGACGGGCGTAAGGCAGCACAGCAGTGTGGCGCTCTTTGCCACGCAGCTGGGGTGACTTACGACCCTAGAATCTAGGCGCTTGAGCTAGACATAGAAAAGCGACAGCGCCTATGTAGCTCCGACAGGCTTAAGACAGACCGACGAAGTGGCGCTCTTTGCCACACAGTCGGGTTGGCTTAAGACCCAAGGAGCTAGGCGCTTGAGCTAGACATAGAAAAGCGACAGCGCCTATGTAGCTCCGACAGGCTTAAGACAGACCGACGAAGTGGCGCTCTTTGCCACACAGTCGGGTTGGCTTAAGACCCGAGGAGCTAGGCGCTTGAGTTAGACATAGAAAAGCGACAGCGCCCTAGACCTAGTATCTACTGCTATTCACCAAAAAGATTGCCTTATAGGCAATCTTTTTTTTACAAACAGAAAGGTAAGTTAGGTGACAAACTTACTAGGCTTTAGGATAATTCAATTTAATAGAAGTGAACAAACCTTCAATTTGTGGAGTAAAGGAGGATGAAAATGAAAATTGTTTTAGCTTCACCAAACTATCCGCAACTTCGCGGAAATACCATAACGGTCCAACGCATCTCAGACAATCTAACAAAATTAGGAATCGACACAGAAATCATTTCAACGACAGACGAAGACGTCATTCGCTGTTTTCCACCTGCCGATATCGTTCACGGTTTCCATGCTTATAATTTTTATCAGTTCTTGCAACAACTAGACACAAAACCTGCGCATTACATTGTGACCATGACTGGTACTGATTTGAATCAAGATTTGTTTAATCCAGATAGACGAACGGACGTCTTAACCTGTTTGCATGAATCAGACGCAATTCATGTGTTCGATAAAAAAGCAGAGGACTTGCTCGTAAAGGAAGTTCCTTGGTTGACTGATAAAATTTTTATTATGCCACAAGGCAATCAGCCTTCTTTTGCAGGTACATCTTCTTTTACAAAAGAGCCAGGTAGCTTTTTGTTTTTTTTGCCTGCCGGTATTCGGAAAGTCAAAAATATTCCTGAAGCAATTCTGATGCTCCATGATTTATATCTGCGAAACCCGCAACTTCGATTGTGGCTCATTGGCCCCGTTCTTGAAGAAATGGAAAGCGAACGCGTGATGGCTCTCGTCAAGCAGCACGAAGACTGGATTCGCTATCTCGGGCAAGTACCACACGAAGACATGGGTTCTATTTACCAACAGGCCGATGTTGTCTTAAATACTTCTTTATCAGAAGGACAGCCTGCTACGATTTTAGAAGCCATGGGATATGCCTTACCTGTCCTCGCTTCAGACATTCCAGGCAACAGCAGCATCATTTCCGATGGGGAAACAGGGTTTTTATATAAAACTCGGATCGAATTTCTTGATTATGCTGAAAAGCTCATGAATAATAACAAAATAAGAGAAACTATTGGCCATGCCGCTAAAGCTTATGTGAAACAACATCACTCAAGTGAACGCGAAGCTGAAACGTTCTTGAAAGTTTATCAAAACATCTTAAAGTAATTTTGGTTTTGGTCAGTATTAAACAATAGTAAGTTGAATTGAAGCAATGGTCATTGAGAGTTGGAGTAACCCAGCGGAATATCCACAGGCTAAAATGATTCATTTAACTTATAAATCTGATGAGAAAAAGGAGAGATTAATATGGTTGAAAAAGAAAACGTACGCTTAACTTCTTTATCTACAAAAGGCGGTTGAGGCTGCAAAATTGGTCCTGAGGACCTGGCGCAGGTTCTGCGCCACTTACCGAAAAATGTAGACGATCCAAACTTGCTGGTCGGCTTGGAAACAGCTGATGATGCGGGAGTTTATAAAATTAATGACGAAACTGCATTGGTTCAAACTTTAGATTTCTTTACTCCGATTGTCGATGACGCTTATATGTTTGGTCAGATTGGTGCAGCTAATGCCTTAAGCGACGTTTACGCTATGGGTGGCAAACCCTTAACAGTTATGAATATTGTAGCTTTCCCAATCAATACTTTAGACAAAAGTATTTTAGCTGATATTTTGGCTGGTGCTTCTGACAAAGTGAAGGAATCTGGCGCTGTTTTAGTTGGTGGTCATTCAATTGATGATCAAGAACCTAAATTTGGACTTTCCGTTACAGGAACAATCCACCCCGATCGGATCCGCTCTAACGCTGGTGCGAAACCGGGTGATCGTCTAATTTTGACCAAACCTATTGGCGTCGGTATTTTGACTACTGCCATCAAGCAAGGAACTTTGGATCAAAAATCTTTGGATGAAGTTATGAATGTAATGGCTACGTTAAACAAAACTGCAGCAGAAGTGATGGAAAATTTCACCGTTAATGCCTGCACCGATGTCACTGGATTTGGCCTGCTTGGTCACACAATGGAAATCGCTAAAGGCGGCAATGTTGGCGTGACCGTAACTAACCGAGATGTTCCTGTTCTGGCTCGCGCTAGAGAACTTGCCGAACAAGACGTCATTCCAGGCGGAACTCGTAAAAATCGTAAATGGCTTGCTGATGACATCGATTATGCTGAAAACATTAGTGAAATCGATCAATTGATTCTGTGCGATGCGGTCACTTCAGGAGGCTTGCTGATTTCAGTTCCTGAAGCAGATGCGGATGCATTACAAAATGAGTTAGTAAAAAATAAAGTTCAATCCGCTATCATTGGTCATGTAACAAGTGAACATGCTGGACGTATTCGTGTTATTTAAAGGTCAGGCACAACTTATTTAAGCTTTTTACAAGGACTCTGCTTGAGTCCTTGTTTTACTGTTAACTCAATGCCCAAATTCAAAAAGAGGTGATTTTATTGAAAAAATGGATTGGTACGATTTCTGCACTTTTTCTTGTGTTATTCCTGTCTGCCTGTAGCAATGAGTCAGCTGAAAATGACAGCTCCTCAGATGAACAAGAACCCTTTACAATAGGCGTCATTCCTGCTCAAACAGAAGGTGAAATGGAAGTCGCGATGGAAAAATTACAAGCCCTTCTAAGTAAAGAACTGGATCGCAAAGTTGAGATTGAAGTTTATCCCGATTATAACGGCGTAGTAGAATCGATGAACTACGACCAGATTGATATGGCTTATCTTGGACCATTGACTTATGTAATCGCTGAAGCGAACAGCAATGCAGAAGCCATCATTACCCAACTGGTCGAAGGCGAACCTTTCTATCATTCCTATGTCATCACTCATAAAGACAATCCAGCAACGTCTCTAGATGAACTATTAAAAACTCCTGGTGAAGTTCAATTTGCTTTTGGTGATCTCAATTCTACTTCCGGGTCATTAATTCCTTCTATTGAATTACAAGATCGAGGCGTCTATGAGTCCGAACAAGAAAACCAATTTAAAAATGTTCGTTTTACTGGATCACACGACGCTACTGCCTTAGCCGTTCAAAACAAACAAGTTGATGCAGGTGCTATTGATAGCGCTATTTACAATCAATTAATAGAATCGGGCAAAATCGATGCGGACCAATTAAAAATCGTTTGGGAATCTGAGCCGTTGTTCCAATACCCATGGGCTGTTCTTGAAAGTACAGATGATGGAACGATCGCAAAATTACGGAAAGCATTTTTGGCGATTGAAGATCCTGAGATCCTGGACGCGTTTGGCGCAACCGGTTTTACAGAAGCTACGAATGCCGATTATGAAAGCATTAAACAAGCCGCTATAAAGCAAGGAATCATTGAAGAATAGAGTTGATTAGCTTGTGGTTTAAAAAAAGAAATTTCATTACACTCATAATTGTTCTCGTACTCGTTTATTTCAGCATGCGCATTACAGAATTCGATCTGTCCAAGTTTAAAGATTTTCGCAATATGATCGATTTTCTGTCTCAATGGTGGCCAATGGACTTTTCTAAGCTTCCAGGTATGGTAGAAGATACGTTTGAAACATTGGCAATGGCCTTTCTTGGCAGTGTTTTTGGTTTATTGATTGCTTTGCCAATCAGCTTTATGGCGGCACGCAATACAGCGCCTTCTAAGTCGCTCTTCCATATCACACGTGTGGCACTTAGTTTTGTGCGATCGATTCCGGAAATTGTTTTCGGTCTTATCTTATTAACAACACTTGGCCTCGGACCTTTTCCAGCCGTTATTGCCATCATGTTCCATAACGTGGGGGTTTTCGGGAAACTGGTTTCTGAATTAATTGAAGCAGCAGATCCTGGTCCCCAAGAAGCCATGCGAGCGGTTGGTGCAAAAAGATGGCTGGCGAATCTGTTCAGCATTCTGCCACAAATTTGGCCAAACGTATTGTCGCAGTTTTTTTATCGTTTTGAAGTAGCTATACGGACATCGCTTATCTTGGGCTTTATCGGTGGTGGTGGAATCGGACAACGGTTATTCAATGATTTTAAAACCTTTCAATACGCTTCTGTTTCACTAGACGTATTGATTATCATGATTATGGTCATCGCTATCGATTTTTTGGCCAGTACGGTTCGAAATCGTGTAATTTAAAGGAGTGGCGATATGATTCAAGTGAAAAATCTATCTGTACAGTATCCAGATATGAAAGCAAAAGCATTGACTGATATCAGCTTGTCTCTTAAAAAAGGCGATTTCGTCTGTGTACTAGGGAAAAGTGGTGCTGGAAAATCGACTTTTATTCGTTGTCTGAATGGATTACAAAAACCAACTAGTGGAGAAATTTACTTTGATGATCAAGATATCTCTATCCATAGTGAAGAAAAATTGCGCAAAGTACGACGAGAAACGGGGATGATTTTCCAGCATTTCAGCCTCGTTCCTCGTCTGAGTGTCATTCAAAATGTATTGACCGGCATGTTTGGTTATCGTTCTTCTTTCAAAAATCTGATTGGCTGGTTTTCTGCTGATGAGTTAGCTTTCGCCAAACAAGTTATTGCAGATGTTGGCTTGTCCGATATGACTTATCGAAAAGTTGAACAACTGAGCGGTGGTCAAAAACAACGGGTAGGTATCGCGCGTGCCCTCGCCCAACAGCCAAAAGTTTTGCTTGGAGACGAACCTGTTGCTAGTCTAGATCCTGGCACCTCTAATCACATCTTCACGTTACTGACAGAAATGCATGAACGTTTAGACTTACTGACGATTATCAATGTTCATGACATCGAATTGGCAAAGCGCTACGCTAGTCGCATTCTTGCTTTAAAAGATGGTAAGCTTATTTTTGATGGGCTGCCGGCAGACTTCACGGATTCCCAATATCATGAAACCTATACGTCTAATCCACAAACCGCATTTTTCGATGCAGGAATTTAAATTCAAGGAGATGATTCGGATGATTAAGAGCCCTTGAGCAGTCGATCAATCCAGGGTCGTGTACGACTCTACTCACCCCGAAATTGTTACGAGCACTCGTTTGCAAAGCAAAAAATCTGTGATCTTAACATTTGATGACGGTCCAAGCAAACGACTGCCACAACTACTAGATATTTTAAAACAGCACGATGTGCAAGCGATGTTCTTCTGGCAATCGCATCTGCTTTATCCTGCAAGACCATGGCAACGCTTGTTGGACGATGGGCATGTTCTTGGTACGCATTCAATGAAACACCGGAACTTGATACAACTGTCTTATGAAAAACAGTATCAAGATATCCACAATAGTATGTTGCATATCGAAAAAACAACTGGAACACCCGTTGTTTTTTTCCGGCCTCCATACGGTAACTACAATGCCGATACGTTACGAGCAGCAAAAGCACTGGGCTTAACGACGGTCATGTGGCGAATCGCTTCGATGGACTGGGAATTAAAAGAAGATTCCCAACAAATTATTCGATATATCACTGAAAATCTTGAAGATGGTGCTATCATCCTGTTACATGAATTAGAGCAAACTATCACTATTTTACCTCAGTTAATTCATGCGATTAAACAGCAAGGATATAGCTTTTCTTTGGTAGATACTAACGACTAAAAAGCAGCACCGAAAAATCGGTGCTGCTTTTTTAGTCAGTAGTTTCGTGCAAGGTAACGCTTTCGATAAAATGAATATAGCGTCTTAGTTCTTTTGCCTGCTCTCTTGTAATATCTCCAGATGCATACATTTTATAAATTTCCGCTCGTCCCATATCCATGACAATGACGCGCAGTTCTTCTTTTTGCAATTCATATTTTTCATCGTACAACGCTTCAGGTTTTTTTAATCTACTGACCATTTGTCTATAATCTGAAACGACCGCTTCCATAATTTCTTTCGGTTCGTATTTTTTTGCATATGCTTCAATCCCAGAGAGAGCCGCTTGCAAAGCCTGCAGTTGAACTTCTCGTCCTTCCTGAAATTCGACCAGCCGTATTTCCTCTTCTCTCGCATTTTGCCCCCTGAAACGCCTCCATGCCCGAATCAGCTTCCCCTGTAAATAGAGCATCGTCGAACGCGTATTGTTGGCAATGACTTCTTCGCGACGATCTAGTGACTTTTCAAAAGCATCATGTAATTCTGAATCCAACTCCTTTTTACGATAAAGTGATTGGATGTATTTACGTTCAAGTCGCAGCGCCTTTAATCGGAGTTCTCGCATTTTTCGCTGGTACTTTTTATTGGCTTGCGTTGCAGCATCTTCTTCCGTTTGAATCTGACGGAAACGTAATTTATATTCTTCCATCAATTCATAAGCACCTGCTTCGTTTTCTTCCGTAATTTCAGATTTTATTTTTTTAATCGAAGTTAGTAAAATTCGTCTCTGTGCTTCTTCTAAATCTATCTTTAAGGATTGCTCACCATCTGCCAATTGTCCTTTACTGAGCATCGGTAAAACAATCGTTGCAACAATCAACGTAAAAAGAATGGTTCCTGCTGCTAAGAAAAGAATAAGCGACCGGTTTGGAAAAGCCTCTCCATTCTCCATCAGAAAAGGCAGTGACAGAACTCCGACCATAGTTACGGTTCCACGAACTCCTGTTAAACTAACATACAAAGTTAACTTCAAGCTGGGCTTGGCCGCTTCTTTCATTTTGCCAAAATGATATTCATAAATGGAAAACAGGTATGCCCAGACAAAACGAATGCTGAGAATCATCGTACCAATTGCGAACACATAGGAAAATATGAGCAACAAACTGGCGTTAGGATTTTCCAAAACACCGCGCATCGAAATCGGGATATTCAACCCAAGCAGTAAAAAAACTATGCCATTTAATATAAAAAGAATGATTTTCCAAATTTTTTCTGTTGAGACTTGTTCTTCTGCAATAAACGTTTCGGTCTGTTCTCTAACGAGAGAATGTACGATTCCTGCGACTACAACCGCTATAACTCCCGATGCGTGGAGAATATCTTCTGTAACGATGAATATTAAAAACGGCGTCATAATTTGTAATAAGGTGTGGAACGTGACGTCGTTAATGCCTTGCTTTCGCAATATTAATCGAATTCCGATAACTGATAACCCTAATAGCAGACCCAACAATCCACCTGCCAGAAATTTATACGAAAAATCCAAAACTGCTTCTGATAGTGAAAAATAGCCGGTAACCACAGCCGCTACGGCATAATTAAATGCGACTAAACCCGATGCGTCATTTATCAATGATTCGCCTCTCACCAGACTCAATACTTTTTGTGGAATCCGAATACGCTGCGCGATGCCATTAACTGCGACTGGATCTGTCGGAGATAGGATTGCAGCTAATGCGAATGCAGCAGCCAGCGGAATCTCATCTATTAGCCAGTGGATAAAATAGCCACCTAACACCGTTGTTAATAGTACGAGAATGATTGCATTTCCTAGAATGGGTCCTTTCATTCGCCATAATTCTTCACGTGGAAAGTGGCTGCCGTCATTAAACAATAAGGGAGCGATAAATAACAGTAAAAACCATTCTGTTTCAATATCGAAAGAGATATCTTGGTAAACAAGCACCAAAATAATTCCTAGAGCCACTTGGATTAGTGCGGTCGGGATAAACGGAATGTAATGGCTCACTACATTCGAAATCAATAGACAAATCAACAAAAGAAAAATAGTAAGCAACAAGTCCATAGCTTTTCTCCATTCTATTCCGGGTATGAGTCATCTATGTATACCCAAAACAGTCTATACTCTACGCTTTTTATTTAAGATGTCTTTTTGAATTCTACTATTATTTAACGTGCGTTTTTTGGAAAGATTCGGGTATACTGCTTTTAACCCAGATTAGGAGGTACTGCGATGTTTTACTTGAGCTTAGCCATCACCATCGCATTTATGATTGTTCATATCTCTACAAATTACATTAAATTTCTTGATCGAAAGCCAAAAGACAGACTCATGTCGTTTGTATCCGGTGGTTCAATTGCTTATGTCTTTCTCCATCTCGTTCCTGAATTGACCCATTACCAAGAAGTCGCTGAAGATGCTCAATTACCGCTGTGGCTTGAGTCACTTGACTACTCCACTTATTTGTTAACGCTCCTGGGTATTGCGTTTTTCTACGGCATCAATCAACTCAATGAGAAATCCAAAGCAAAAAATGAAAGAGAAGAAAACCTCTCACAACCAAGCAGGTTCGTCTTCGCTCTTGAAATTTTCGGATTTGCATTATATAACGTGCTAATTGGCTATTTGCTTACTGATTTAAGTGGCGAACGAATTTCGGATTATCTTATTTACTTTATCGTCTTTTCTTTCCATTTTATCGCCAACAATCGCGTACTCCATCTAACACACGAAGACTTGTATACGAATATTGGTCGTTGGGTATTGGCCATTTCCGTATTACTTGGTTGGTTGCTTTATCATGTTACAGAAACTAACGAATTGACTATTGCCTTCTTTTCAGCGTTTCTCACAGGGGGAATCATCTTAAATATTTTAGATGACGAATTGCCGGCAGAGAAAAATAGTAGCTATCCTTCTTTTATCGCAGGGCTTATCTTTATCACTGTGCTGCTCCAAATCATTCTTTGAGTAAGGTGGTGTCAATGTGCGGATTTCCTGTATGGGTAGCCTGCTTACTTCACTCATTCTTTCGATTATCTTGACTATTTTGGTGAATTTACTGTTTTTTTAGCTCATCTTCAGTCTATATAAGTTGCTATTCAACTACTATCACCTAAAGAGCCTTTGCTGAACCTGTTTAGCCTTCAAACCTAAAAAGCCATGCCATGCAAAAAAAGCCAGTCAGAATTCATAGATTCTGACTGGCTTTTTTAGTTTAAAATCATTGTTATGCAAACCCTAAAAGTTTCATAATACTTAAAATCAAGATACCTACTACTCCAAAGTCAGAGTCACCAAATGTCGTTCCAGAAAATCCGATATCTCCCAGTAATACTAGTAGGATAGCGGGAATGAAACTGATGATTAAGCCGTTAGCAAATGCACCGAGCATCGCACCGCGTCGACCACCTGTAATATTTCCGAAGACACCAGCTGCTGCTCCAGTGAAGAAGTGAGGAACTAGTCCTGGAACAATGACACTCAACCCAAGAACCGGAAGAGCGAACATCGCTAATAATCCTGCAAAAAAGCTAAATAAAAACCCAATAATTACAGCATTTGGAGCAAACGGAAAAATAATTGGCACATCAAGCGCTGGCTTTGTGTTCGGTACTAGCTTGTCGGCAATTCCTTGGAAAGCAGGAACGATTTCAGCAATTAGCATTCTTACTCCTGCAAGGATAATGTAAACACCCGCTGCAAAGGTAATTGCTTGAATGAATGAAAATACTAAGAAATTTGAACCGTTCGAGAGTGTTGTTTCAATAAACTCTTGACCTGCAAATAAAGCAACCACAATAAAGAACAATGTCATTGTCAAAGAAACTGCTACAGAAGTATCTCTTAGAAACCCTAACGATTGAGGAACTTTAATGTCCTCAGTGGTTTTTTCTTTATTACCAAACCATTTCCCAACATTGGCAGAAACGAAATAACCAATTGATCCAAAATGACCTACAGCAAAATCGTCACTTCCTGTAATTTGACGCACATATGGTTGCAAAAGTGCTGGGAAAAGCACCATACATAGACCAAGAATAATTGAACCAACCAAAATTAATGGAGCTCCTGCAAGTCCGCCGACTGATAAAGTCACTGCTAGTAGACATGCCATGAACAAGGTATGATGACCCGTAAGGAATATATATTTAAACGGTGTGATACGTGCCAAGAGAATATTGAAAAGCATTCCGAAAACCATGATTAATGCTGTTGAAGTTCCATACTCACTTTGTGCAGCAGCAACAATCGCTTCATTATTTGGAATGACGCCCTGGACATTAAACGCATAATCAAACATTTTCCCGAATATATCCAGAGAGCCAATCAGCACTGCAGCTCCAGCACCAATAATTACAAAGCCCATTACTGTTTTTAACGTTCCAGAAACTACATCGGCGCTATTTTTCTTCTGAAGTAACAACCCTATAAGTGCAAATAACCCAATCAAAATAGCTGGCGTTCCCAGTATATCGTTCATAATTATTTGTAACACAGCATTTCCTCCTTTGGTGTCAGTTTTATCCTAAATGCGGCTCTAATTTCGATTTAATTTCTGGAATGCTCATCATGTTTTCCAAATTGACGATAGTTCGACTGCCATTATCTAACTGACTCATAATATCTGCTGCCCCAATAAAGATGTCCGCTTGTTCTGATTTAGCAGAAGTTAGATCTGTGTGACCTACTTCTGCTGTTTTGCCTAATTCTTTTAATGCCTTCTTAACATTCAATTCCATAATAAAACTGCTTCCTAATCCGTTTCCGCACACTACCATGATTTTCATTCTGTTTCCTCCTTGGAATAGTTATGGATAATCTCCAAAAGTTGATTTTTATTTGTTGCTCCCAACATTTGTTGGATATTTTCAGGTTCATTCAATAAATTTGTCAACTGAATTAATGCCCGAAGATGCGAATCGCTGTCAGCTGCTGCTAAAATGATAATTAATCGAACAGGTTTGTCCGGTGAAAAATCCACCGCTTGATCAAGTTTTAATAGGCTCATTGATAAAGAACGAACCCCTTCTTCCGGTCGAGCATGTGGGATTGCAACTAACGGCGTAATAACGACATAAGGTCCATTTTCCTCGATAGACTCTATCATGGCTGTTACATAGCGATCTTCGATTGTCCCTAATTCTACAAGTGGCCTAGCAGCCACTTCGATTGCCTCTTGCCACGTGGCAATCACTGGTTCTAATTGAAGCGTTTGCTCATTTAATAGTTCGGCTAACACAGGCTTTTCCGCCTCCTTTACTGTATATGTGTGAGTTGCACTTTTTTGTGTCTGTAGCGATACTTGGAGTTCTTTCTCTAGTTGTTTTGCATCATGAATCGTGGCGTATTTAGAAATGATTTTCATCATACCTGCAACATCGGCTTCTGGAACCGCATAGCCGTAAAGTTCTTGCATGACTTGCTTACTCAACCTTTGTTTGTCGCGATCTTCTAAAATAGGCGGCACTATAAACAATGTCTCATTCGTCCTCATATAGACCGATGAAAAAACCAAATCGTAAGGGAGCGGATAGTCAGCTGTATCTCGAACAGATAATACATCCAAGAATAAGATAGTTGGAAACAATTCTCGCAACGTGTAGTTAAGGATGTTGCTGACACCTGTACCGTGTGGACAAACGACAATTGCTTTTTTTCGATCATCTAAACGCGTGCCTTGTCTTTGAAGCCAGCCCCCAAAATAAATTGTAAAATAGGCTACTTCAGCTTCTGGAATGCAAAGACCTAATTTTTCCTCGAGTACTTTCAAGGATTTGATTGTCAAATGATGAAGTTCCGGATAGATTTTGCGTATCCGTTCGCTCATCGGATTGACATGAGGAATCCCATACTTGATTCGGTAAAAAGCTGGTTTAAAATGCACATACAATTGTTCACATAGCTGATCTTTTTCGTGAAGGTGAACAAACGTTAGTCGTTCGAATTCTTCAATGACTTGCTGCAAGATCTCGTAAAAAACTTGATCTTCTTCTAAAGGAGAGCCGTCTTTTATACGGTTCATGCTGATGACATGCAAAGTTGCATATAATTTTTCCGTGTGGCTCCATTCCGAATAAAATGCAGCCGCTCCAACCATCTGTTCGATTAATGCGTATTCCTGTGTATCAATAAATGGCAACCAACTGGAATCTTCTTCTAGCTCTTCACCTTTTCCAATCAATTGATTTGTGGAAAAGAATAGATAAGCCAGTTCGTTTAGGCGATTATCTGTAAAAGTAGTGCCCAGTTGTTGTTCTATTCTTTCCAATTCTGAATGAATGGCATCGATGTGCTCTTCAAATCCTGTCCAAATGCATTCGATAATCAGCTGACTATTTGAACCACTTAATACTTCATGAATCAATTGTTCAATGACAAAGCGCTTGATTCGACTATTGCCAGTAATGATGTACCCCGCTTGTTTAGAATACTGAATTGTCAAATCCATTTGCTTAGCCATCTTTTTAAGACGTTGAAGATCTGTCAAAACCGTATTTCGTGAAACGCCGGCGACCGATTGAAAATGATAAAGAGATAAAGGCTCTAAACTGAGCAAAATTAACAAGTAAAAAATTTGTTGGCGATCTTTCTCTGAAAATACATAACTTCGTTTTGTCAGTTGGATATTGATTTCTTCTTTAATTGCATCTGGTAAAAAATAGCCGGTATCTCGCTTATACTGAACGGGTTTATAATGATTAGATTGAAGCCAATCGTTGACCTTGTTTAAACTATACTGAATTTGTCTGCGTGTCAGTCCCGTTTGGTCTTCAATCGCACTCATCGAAGGAATTGATGAATGTTGTAGGAGCTTTAGTAAAGTTGCACTTCTTTCATCTAAAAACATCCTTTAATCCTCCCTTACTTTAACAATAGTCTATGTATTCACTAAAAAACATCTTTTCTCAGTCCCATTATTGTTCTTACCGTTGCACAGCACTGTGCTGTACTACAGAAAAATTATAACGTAAAAAACCGTCTATGAAATCACAATTGATTTCATAGACGGTTTTTAAATTTCTGCTAGCCCTTTTTTTTCAATACGGCTTCTAAAACCTCTGGATAATTGGTGAATATCCCTGTTACCCCCCAGTCAATCAAGCGTTCCATGTCGGCACGTTCATTGACTGTATAAGGATGAATCAGTAGCCCGTGATGTCGTACTTGCTCTACATAAGAGCGGTCAATTTTCGTATGGCTCATGCCTACTCCAATCGCATATTCTTTAATATGTTCAAGCTCAAGATCCGAAATAACTGCAGGTTTTGAATAAGAAATCAATTGAACTAGTGGAATTTCTGGCTTCAAGTCATGCATAGTTAACAAGCTTTCCTGACTAAAGGATTGCACCAGAACTTTACTTGACTGTGCATTTTGTCCAGTCAACTTATGCTTTTCTAATATCCGCACAAGTTCCTGCTCCATTCCTGGATAAACGCTGGGTGCCTTCGTTTCGATATAATACCGGGAGCCTTTGCCGAACGTTTCTATCACTTCTTCAAGAGTCGATACTTGCAATCCTTCAAACTCAGGTTGAGCTTTTTCAGGGTAAGCTCTGTTAAACCAGGAACCTGCATCTAATTTTTTGATTTCTGCAAGCGTCATGTCTTTAACATAACCAGAACCATCCGTTGTCCGATTTACTTTTTCGTCATGCATCGCAATCAGAACGCCATCTTTTGTCATCTGTAAATCCACTTCTATGTAATCAGCCTGCATCCCTTCACCTAATTTATAGGCAGCCAACGTATGTTCAGGTGCATGTCCAGAGGCTCCGCGGTGTGCAATAGACAAAAATCGATTGGAATTAAATTCAGCTTCTTTCGACTTTCCCTTTGCTCCTATTGAGTTGACTGACACCACTGTACTCATTAGTAATAAGACCAATAAGCTAAACGAAATTTTCTTCAATTGCTTCATCTCCTACTTTTTATTTGGTTTGGCAGTAAGACACTGACATATTTTTTCTGACGCTTCTTAAATACCATTCTCCCTTAACTATACTTAAAAAGCTTCCGAATTGGGCACAATCACATTAACTTAATAGAATTTTCACAACTAGTTTACAGTGGTCGAATTCTTCCTCGATTGATTTGTTCAGCTTTCGTACCTTCATAGCAACAGAACATTACTTGCTTCTCTTTGTATAATTTATTCAACTTGTTTAATTTTTTGAAATTCCTTTTTAATCGCGATTCATTTATACTGGAAAGACATTCGTTTTTTTCAATTTCAGATTTTTAAAATTTTGAACTGATTATTACTTGGAGGAGCGTACCGTATGTCCCGTCAGTCCTACCGAAAGGACAAAAATCAATTGGTTTATACACAACAACACCTAGCTAATGAACGTACCTACCTAGCCTGGATTCGTACGGTTATTTCAATTGTCGGCGTTGGTTTTCTGGCGACGAGTTTGCATTTTACTATGGGTGTCATACGTAATACATTTGTTGATACGTTTACTATTGCACTCGGTATTTTCGCCTGTATTTTTGGCCTCATCGTTATTTTTTCAGCAACACAAAATTATAAGAAAAAACGCCAACAACTCATTGATGAAACCTTTACTCCCTCAAACATGCACATCACTTTAATTTCTTCTATGCTAGCGATCATGATCATCATGGTCATTGTTTACTTTTTTATGATCATGTAACATTCTGCTTCCCGAAATACTTGCAGCAAAGGAGCACACCCGATGGATCCATTTGACATTCTTGAAAATTTACATAAGGTAAAACCTGCTTTCCAGCCTATCATTAGCGCCGTTAAACATACTGTCATCGGCTATGAAGTTTTGGGTCGCTTCCAAGTTGAAGATACTTGGATGAGTTTAGGCAGTTTCTTTCACGACGATGATGTACCTGACGAGTACAAAGTAGAAGTCGATCAGCACCTATTGGCATTAGCAATCACTCAAATGCTTGAAGCTAGAAATGATGGCCTGTTATTTATAAACCGTAATGCCAGACAACTGCTGATTAATAGCGGGGAAGATTTTCTAGAAACTCTTCAAAACTTTGCGGAAAAAGGATTTTCCATGGAGCGAATTGTCCTGGAAATTACGGAATATGATTTTGAAGAAGATTTTGATACGCTCCAGCATTTATTGTTTTACTACAAAACCTATGGCATTCAGATAGCGGTTGACCATGTGGGAGCAAAAAGCTCTAATATTGATCGAATTCGTCAATTGCGTCCTCATATTTTAAAAATCGATACCGGCTTTGTTCGAAATGCCAATCCAGAAGTATTCCAAGATGTTATCCAAACCCTCTCTGTACTTGCACGTCGAATTGGTGCCAAGCTTTCTTATGAAAACATTGAAGACAATTACCAATTGTATTTCGCCTGGAAACATGGTGGTCATTATTACCAAGGATTTTATTTGGCCAATCCTGAAGTTGAACTTCCGATGAACAATAGCATTCAGATGAACGTAGGAGAAAAAATTACTGAGTTTGTTCAACGAGAAAAATCGCTAATAGAAAAACGCTATACCTTTACGCTAGGTTTTGAAGAGAAGGTGAAAAAATCGCTATCCAAATGGCATGGTCCAGCAACAGCAGATCTTTTTATCAAAGCTGTTGCTGAAGCCTTTAAAGAAGAAAGCTTTCGCTTGTACATTTGCAATAGCGATGGCCGACAAGTATCTTCCAACTTCAGAAAATATGGTGACGAATGGGTGCTAGAAAAAGATCAACTTGGTTCACATTGGGCTTTTCGTCCTTATTTCCTTGAAAATACGATGCAAATGAAAAGTTGGCATAAAGGAATTTTGTCGGACGTTTATTCGGATATTGAAACTGGTAAAATGATTCGTACATTTAGTTTTCCTTTATCGCACGAATGCTATTTGTTTATCGACATTAGCAACGACTTTATCTCCGAAATTGATTATCTCTTGTTTCGATAATTCCTGTTAACAAAAACGAATTAGCTTTTAAATTAGCTTAGAGACGCAAAAAAGACTCTCCAGTGACCGGAGAGTCTTTTTTAAATTGGGTTTTTCATGAAGTTATCGTCTTTTCTGAAATTCCCCATGACTTCCATCGTTTCGCTAATGCTCACGAATGCCTGTGGATCAATTTTCTTTATCAATGGTCTAACAAATGCTAATTCGTGACGGCTAATCACACTATAAAGAACTTTTACTTTAGTTGCTGAATATGCACCTTCACCGTCCACTACCGTAATCCCTCGATATAAATTATCGAGCAGCTCTTTTTTTACTGCATCTCCTTGATTGGTCACGACCATTAAGCTCAGTTTAATATGACGCGTGTGAACACGATCAAGTACTAGACCCGAGATATAGATAGAAGCCATTGTGTACATCGCCAATTCCCATGAAAAAATAAAGCCCGATACAAAAACGACGACACTATTAAGTCCAAAAACGAGTGCACCTAATGGAATATCGCGTTTTCTCGACAACAACAAGCCAATCACGTCAAATCCGCCAGTCGAACTATAAAAGCGAATAATGATTCCAATGGCTGCTCCTGCAATTACCCCCCCGAAAACAGTAGAAAGTAGTGCATCCTCTGTCAATTTAACAACAGGAATATACAACATCGAAACCGAAGTCACGACAACAGAAAACAGACTGTTTGCGATAAACGTCTTGCCGAGCTTCATCCAGCCCATAACAAGAATCGGGATGTTCAAAATGATCATCCAAAGCCCCGCGTTCAAAGGGGTTACCAATCCTAGCATCATCGCAATACCCGTTACTCCGCCTGCTAATACTTCATGCGGCAGTAAGAACATATTAAACGCAAATCCAAGAACAATCGAAGAAACAAAAATCAGTAATAATCTCGTCCATTTATTCATAACTAAACTCCAATCCTAAGGTGACCCTTAGTCATTCTATTTTGTTCACTCCACAAAAAAAGGGCGTGCATCTGCACGTCACCTTAAGACTATTTATCGGAATGTATTTTTTTACTTTTCAATAAAAACTACGACAATGCGAATAAATTGTTCTTTTTTATAGTGAACCAATGTTTCATATTATAGTAGCTTTCGGTACAAGAATGCAAGCCTTTGTTCTTTTGTTCACGGACTGTCCGCAAATAGAAAAAAAGAGCCAGAATAAATTCATCCTGACTCCTTATATGGCTATTCCTCTTTTTCCAATTGTCGAATTGCTTTTTTCAGTTTTTCTTTTTCTTCTCCCGTAATTTTCGGGTACTGCGGGTCTATCCGCTGCAATGCTTCGACCATCACTTCCGAAACGATGTAACGCGAATACCACTCATCATCAGCAGGAAGAGCATACCAAGGCGCATATTCTGTTGATGTATTAGTTAGTAAATCTTCAAAAATTCCTTGATAGCCATCCCAATGCTCACGTTCTTTTACGTCATTAAATGAAAACTCCCAGTTTTTTTCTGGATTTTTCATACGTTCAAGCAATCGACGACGCTGTTCATCATAAGACATATTAAAAAAGAATTTTACTACTGGAAAGCCGTTTTCCACCATATAGCGCTCAAAGTCATTGATTTGACGATAGCGGGCATTCCAAATATTTTCGTCAATCAATTCGTCTGGAAGTGGTGTCTCTTCAAGCAAGTTATGAACTCTTGGGGCAATCACTTCTTCATAATAAGAACGATTTAAAATGCCAATCTGTCCTCTTGCTGGCATTCCTTCACGAAAACGCCACAAATAATCATGAGCAAGCTCTGTTTCAGTTGGCTTTTTAAACGAAGTTGTCTTTAGCCCTTGAGCTGTTAAATTCGAAAAAATATAGGTGATCGCTTCATCTTTTCCCGCGGCATCCATCGCTTGAAGGACAACAACAATCCCTTTCTCTTCCTGAGCATGGAGTTTCATATGCAGCTCTTTAAGCTTTTTGATACTTTTAGGAATCAACTCGTCTTTCAGCTGTGTTTCACTGAATTTGTTTTCATCAGTCGTTGGGTAATCGGAAAGCTTTATTTTCTCATCTTTTTTAACTGTGTATTTATCGGTATTCATAGTCATCCTCCCACATGCTTGTTCAGTACTGTAGTAAATCTACTGATCTCTGTTTCTATACCCTTCATCTGAATAAATCTAACAGCAAAAAAAAATCGCAATCCTTTATAGGGATTACGATTTTTAAACTTAGTTAACTTGTTTCACCTTCAACCGAAATTTGCCAATCGATTCCAAATTTATCCGTTAAAGTTCCAAACAGGGGACTCCAGAATGTTTTGTGTAACTCCATAGAAATGGTACCTTCTTCAGCTAGTTTATGGAAAACGGTTCGTGCTTCTTCCATGTCATTAAAAAATAACGTAAGTGCCATATTTGTGCCATGTCGAAATGCTGTCCCCATCTCCGGCACCACATCTGAGATCATTAATAGATCTCCATTTTCCAAATCGACTTGTGCGTTCATTATCATATCTCTTGCCGCTTCGGGCACACCTTCCATGTCTCCTTCATTTGCCTCACCGTATGTCAGGATTCCTGCTATTTTCCCGCCCAATGCATCTGTGTAAAAATGTGTCGCTTCCTGACCTTTACCTTCAAAATATAAATAGGGAAATAGTTTGGTAATCACACTGATTCTACTTCTAAAAGATGTACTTACATATCGATTGAATTTAATTCTTTTGCTCTAAAACTTGATAATAATTCGTGAAGAGTCGCCTTTTGCTAACAGATCAAAACCTTTATTGATGTCATCTAGTGTAATAAAATCGGTAATCAGTTTATCGACAGGTAACCGGTCTTTCTGAAACAAATCCATGTAACGTGGAATATCGCGGCTCGGTACACAGCTGCCCACATAGGACCCTTTGAGTGTTCGTTCTTCCGCAGTTAACGAGACGTACGGAAAAGAAAATTGATTTTCCGGATGAGGTAACCCGGTCGTGACCGTAGTTCCCCCACGCTTCGTGATGCCATAAGCGACATCCATAGCAGGTACCACTCCCGCAGTTTCAAAAGCATAGTCCAAACCGCCACCTGTCACTTTACGAATTTGTTCAACAACGTCCGCATCCTTTGAATTGAAGACATCTGTTGCGCCCAACTCTTTTGCTTGCTTTAGTTTGGTTTCATTGATGTCCACTGCTACTATGCGACTCGCTCCTGCAGCTATTGCTCCGAGTAATGCACTGAGTCCAACACCCCCAAGTCCAACTACGGCAACGGTACTGCCCAGTTTGATACTTGCCGTATTAACGACGGCTCCAACACCGGTAATGACCGCACAGCCAAACAAGGCTGCTTTTTCAAACGGAATTTCTTTATTTACTTTGACGACTGAGTTCCTAGATACTACGGCATATTCCGAAAAAGCGGATACTCCTAAGTGATGATTGATGATTTCCGTTTCTGTGTGAAGTCGATTTCCGCCACCTAATAAGGTTCCTGCCTTATTTGCTGCAGCACCTGGTTCACACAAGGCAGGACGTCCTTCTCGGCATGGACCACAATGTCCACAGCTTGGTACAAACACACAAGCAACGTGATCGCCAAGCTCTAAGTCGATTACATCTTCGCCTATTTCTACAACGACACCCGCTGCTTCGTGACCAAGAGCCATTGGCACAGGACGTGGCCGACTGCCGTTCATTACTGACAAATCAGAATGACATAAACTGGCTGCCTTTATTTGAATCAGTACTTCTCCCTTTTGCGGCGGATCTAATTCTAAGGTTTCAATTTTAATCGGTTGGCTTTTTTCGTAAGGGGTTTCAGCTCCAATTTCTCTTAATACTGCTGACTTTATTTTCATATACTCACCCGTTTCTCTTGTATTTTCAACACTCACAATTCAGTACGAATTAATTTCACTTCGGTCATTTCTTTAATTGCCAAGATAACTTCATCTTTAAGCACAGCCTTAGCATCAACGCTCTTGTCCGAACCATTGATAGGATGATCGCCTGCACCTTCGTTGATATAGACCTTTTTTGATGTCAAGACATTACCTAGGTGTATAACTCGTTTCATATCGCTTGTGAATACGACTGCTCGTGAGCAGCAGTTGGATTCATTAATAGGATTAATTATTTCTTTTTCAGCACTAAACGGAATAATCGTAATGACTGGAGCAAATCGATCGGTACTACGTTGCTTTATATTAATCGATACATCACTAATAATAGTAGGTTCCATGAAAGCCTCTTTACGGTATCCACCTGCTGATAAAGTTGCGCCTTGTTCAAGCATTTCTCTTACCCATGTTGCTACTCTTTCAGCTGCTTGTTCAGTAATCATCGGTCCGACATCAATTGTCTCGTCTAGAGGATTTACTATTTTAAGTGATTTTACTTTTTGAGTAAGCTTTTCAAGAAAAACTAAATAAATTTCTCTTTCTACATAAATTTGCTGAACTGATGTATAGCTTGCGTCTGCGTGTGTAATGCCCCCAATTACTGCAGCGTAAACTGCTGTGTCCAAATTAGCATCTCTAAAAACAATATGCAGTGTCTTGTAATCATGTGAGAGAATGACTTTTTTCCGTATGGTCGTTCCGTCTGTTTTCAAGTTGTAATTGTCAGTAAAGATCGCATATTTAGTTTTAGGGTGGGTTGTTATTATTCTCGCTAGGTTCTCGTCAGTCCCCATAACAATATTCATTACCCCTTTGGGCAATCCGGATTTTTCAAATAGACGGTAGAGCAAAGAAAAAGAAAGTACGGCTTTTTCTGATGGTTGCAAGATGACTGTATTGCCCGCTGCAATCGCTGAAGCAAGTTGTTCGATCAATAAATTAAATGGCAAGTTAATCGACGTAAAGACGCCTACTACCCCAAGAGAAATACGCTTTGTCATACCCATCTGAGTCAATTTTTCACTTGTACGAGTTAGTGGCATTCTTTCCTCGTAGATTGTTTTTGCACCTTCTGAAGCGTAACGTAACACAGCTATAGCGTGTGCCACTTCTAAACGGGTGGTCTTTAACGGCTTGACTGTTTCTAAAGACAAGAAATACGCAAGTTGATCGATTTCGCTTTCTATTCGATTAGCTGTTTTCCTTAGTATTTCTGATCGTTTCTGAGCCGGCATTTTCTTCATGATTTTTGTGTATACACGATGCGAACAAATAACTGCCTGAGTTGCATCTTCTGTTGTCGCACATGAAAAATTTCCGATTACTTTATGAGTATAAGGATCGTTCACGCTAATTTCTCTAAGACCTGCTTTAATGACTTTGTTCCCTTCAATAATCGAACCGAAACGGCACGTCCCAATTTCAAGCATGTTGGATTCTCCTCCTTTCAATTGGACAATCCTCTTTTACTGTAAATGCAACTGTTTGTTTACATGTTGTTACTTAATATAGTATTCTCTTTTCTATTATTGTCAATATTCCGTCAATAAAGATTGAAGTAATAACACACTTACTCTTTTTTTCTTTAGTTAGTCAAAAAAAGAATTTCTTCACGAAATATCCGTGAAAAAATCCTTTTGAGTGGGTATAACTTAATTAGACTGCCTTGAGATTGGCGAAACGTTGTTGTCGGTCATCAAATAGTCATGGCAATTCATTAGAACGTCTTTAAGCGAATCTGAGAGTCGAGGAGCATCGTAAGCACAAACAGAAATGGCTTTAAGCTGTGGTACAAGTTGCTCAATTGCTTGTTCATATTCTTTAATATCGCTAATGATTTCTGTTTCATCACGCCACTCGATATGTCCCCAAGTACGAAAGCTCAAATCTTTTTCGAGAAAAGGATTGATGATTCGAGAAAAATAATCTAAAATCGTTGGCGGATGAAAATTTCCATTCTTCCAATAAAACGTAAAGCTATTAATATAATGTACATTTTCTAATTGTTCTTTAGATAGAAGTTTCTCTAGATGTGTCAATATCTTTGGGTAAAGACGTTCATTTTCAACAAGTAGAATTTGGTCTCCTTGCTCAATACCGTCCATAACAAAGGAAACAGCATTATCAATGTAACGCTCCAGTTCTTCCACATAATAAAAAACGTGATCGCCTTTAGATAATTGAAATTTGTCCTGAACACTTACGATTTCTTTTCCCAAATGTTTTTTCCCCTTTAACGAGCAAGTTAATGAATATTCAAACCGTCTTTTTCACTATATCTAGTATATATAAAAATAGGAGTAAAAGATACTGCACAGCCTTTCCATTCTAAGTCTTTCGTAGGGATAGATGGGCGATAAGAGCTTAGCACTAGCCAAGTTAGCGTTAGTATTGGATATAATAAAGCTAGGTGTTCTCAACTAGAGCAGGGAGGTCAAGTATGTGAAAAAGATCATTCGGCAATTAGGATTGGACGATTTGCATTATTTAAAAGAAATGGAGACCGGTATAGAAGATGATTATATTCTTCGTGTCTACAGCAGAATTTCTAGCGGTTCTAGTCGTTTGTATGGTTTGTTTGTAGACGACCGTCTTGCAAGTATCGGTGGCTATACGATTTTTGCCAAGCAATACATTATGCTTGGCAGAATGCGCAGTGATTTACGCTTCCGCGGAAAAAATTTGTCCACACAATTAATGTCTTATATTATGGAGCAAGCCTTCTCGCTTCCTGCTATCCAATGGATCGGTGCAAATACGCAGCAAGAAAACACATCCGCCAGACGTGTTATGGATAAGCTCGGTCTTGCCGAAGTATCCACACTTTACAGCGCTATTTCCATTGACGCATCTTCACTTGAGACTGGTGGTGCTATTTGGAAAAGCCTAACAACGCTTTCCCAAAAACAGGCGTGGGTCGATCAATTGTATATTCAGACAGGTGCTGTTTTTCCTTATGAATGCTACTATACGTTTCCAGCTTCTGAAGAGTTGTTTGCCGATGCTAAATTAGCACAATGGTCTTTTTTTGAAAACCCTCAGAAAGACCGTGTGCTCATAGCGAAAAAGGATTACAAACGAGATTATTATCTTCACATCGTCTACCCATGGGATGATTTAATGGAACAAGCCGGATTATGGGAAACTGTTTCACTGGCTCAGCGCGAGTTAAGTGAAACAGTAAAAGCAAAAGCTTTGCTGTGGATCGACTTGTCGCCTTCTCAAGTCAGTGCATTACCAACCCATCACATGTTTAACTTGCCTTCTCCATGGCTATTGTATGGTGTTAATCGCTAATTCGTAATTTACCTAAAAAAGTAAGCTCTCTTTTGAATGTTCAAAAGAGAGCTTACTTTTTTAGTTATCAAACACGAGATCTTAAACATTTTCTGTCAATTCGTTTTCATTATCCATTCGCTGCTGTCTTAACTTTAAATTTTTCACTTCTTCTTTTGTCAAAAATTGAACTTTATACCCAACTAGACCCATAATAATGCCGATAACTGGAACTGTATAATTGAGCACCGCATAAGGAGCATAGGCAAATGGATGAACGGCCAAAGTTGCTAGAATAAATACCCCACATGTATTCCATGGAACAAAAGGGGACGTTAAAGTTCCTCCATCTTCGAGCGCACGTGAAAGGTTCTTTGAATGCAATCCTTTATCTTGATAAGCTGTCGCATACATTCTTCCAGGAATTAGAATCGAAATATACTGCTCTGATGCCGTTGCGTTCGTGAAAAAAGCAGAAACGATTGTCGCTGCGATTAAACTACCAGCTGATTTTGCGACCTTCAAAATTTGTGTAACGATTGCTTTTAGCATACCTGTTTGTTCAAGTATCCCGCCAAGAACCATCGCGAAAATGGTTAAGGAGACAGTGAACATCATTGAAGCGATCCCACCGCGGTTAAACAATTCATCAACCATTTCGTTACCAGAAGCAATGGCAAAGCCGTCATGCAGCGTGTTAACTGCATCCCCAACATTGCCTCCTTGTACAAAAATCTGGCACATAAAACCAAGGAATACACCCACGACTAAAGCTGGCAATGCTGGTACTTTTAGTGCGACTAATCCGATAATCGTTGCAGGTACTAATAACAACCAAGGTGAAATCAAAAAGTTACTGTCTAGCGCGGTTAAAATTCCTTGAATATTTTCTTGGTCAATCGCCGATCCAGCAAATTGGCGACCGAGGAAAAAGTAAACGATTAAAGCAATGACTAGTCCAGGAACTGTCGTATACAGCATATGCTTGATATGTTCAAATAAATTTGTATTCGTAATACCAGCTGCAAGATTCGTAGTGTCTGACAGTGGCGACATCTTGTCACCAAAATAAGAACCTGAAATAACAGCTCCGGCTACCATTGCCGCTGGAATTCCCATGCTAAGACCAATTCCCATACCGGCTACACCAATTGTTCCCATTGTCGACCACGAACTACCAATAGCGAGTGCAACAATTCCACAGATCATACAAATGGTCATCAAAAACAATGAAGGCGTAATAATTTGTAAGCCGTAATAAATCATCGTTGCAATAATACCGCCACCAATCCACGAAGCGATTATCATCCCAACAACAATAATAATCAAAATAGCTGGAAGCGCTAAACGAATTCCTTTGTACGCTCCTTCTTCGATTGTTTCCCATTTGTAACCGAGACGCCAAGCAATCAATGCCGCCACAATAGCGCCTATAGCTAGAGGTACATGTGGACTTCCTTCAAAAACAATAATAGTAATTGCCATTACCGAAATCATGACAATCAATGGAATAAGTGCTAATGCAAATGGTATTTTAATCTCTTGTTGCTGTGTTTTCATTGTATGTATCCCCTTACATTTAAAGTATGACTTCATATTACAGCAAAATTTCAAATAATCTATATTTTTTTTTGCGTAATTGGTCTATAAAATCATTTATTTTAACAAAAGATTTCGGTAATCCTATATAGACAGCACAAAAACAGTTATTTTTTTGAAAAATAACTGTTTGCTTATAGAAAACATAGTAGAAAATCGCGTTGGTGATTTATTTATATCTACTAATTGAGTGGGTCCCCCCACCGCTCAATCGATTCTACTGTTGTATTTACATCTCTTTTTTTAAAGCCAAGTAAATTTCCGCTTCAAAAAATTTGCGACGGTGATCAGCTGATTTTCGTTTAGACAATGTACCGTTATCAAAAACACGACCACAGAAATAAAATGGAGCTTCCTCATTGTCTATAATCTGCCATGTGCCATGGAGAGCCTGCTGACTGCCAAAATCCACGAAAAATTTTTGTCCGTTAGGCAACACAGGATACTTACATTCTGCTTTAGCTGATGTATTTCCATTAAATTTATCCACAGTCATCGCTCCTTTATACGAACTAACTTCTTGTTCCTTTATTTCCTAGATACCCACAGCTTATTTACTCAAACTTTTGCCATGTTTTCGCAGGACTTTAAAGTGGTATTTATAAAGAACTGTATCATTTTGCAAAAAAAAATTTTGATTTGCAAAATAGACTAATTTATTTGGAGGTCTGTCATGAAATTTCCCGAGTATTGGATTTACCTGTTACTGTCTATTTCGAAGCTGTTTTTGTTTAGCGTGTATGCAGGGACTAATTTCTCTTTCAGTTTCTTTGTTCTTAATCTTGCTTCGATAGTGGTGTTGTCTAGTTGGACTTTGTTACTAAGTAGCAAAAAAAGACGATGGATTTTATTGCTATTGCTGTTTTTACATAGCACTCTTCTCATTTCAGATCTTTGGTACTATCGTTATTTTGATGATTTGCTATCTGTCGTGCTAATCGCAGACCTTACACAGATGAGTGATGTTGGCGGTGGATTTCTGACTTTAATCGAAATGAAAGATTTCCTCTTTTTTGCTGACTTGCTAATTTTTTCTATTGTTCTCTTTGCTACTCGCAACACACAAGAAAAAGTAACACTGGAGAGAAAAAGGATAGTAGCAGGTGGTGGCTTTGCGCTTGGACTTGCGTTGTTTGTGATTCCTATCGTGATTAGCTACTCTAACGAAGAACAATGGCTTGTAGATGAACCGATTTCGAATATGCGTGAATATTACCAGCTTGGATTTTGGGGCTATCACGGGTTAGATTTTGCCCAAGGTATTGGCTCTTTTTTTAAAGACACGAATGTAACTGCTGAAGAAGAGTCACAGATTCGCCAATTGCATCCCAACCACTCTTCAACTAATCCCGATTTTGAAAAACCAAATGTGATCGTTGTTCAATTAGAGTCTTTTCAAACATCCGTCATTGAACAGCAAGTGAATGGCCAAGAACTAACCCCTCACTTAAATGCGTTAAAAGAAGAAGCATACTTTTTCTCATCGTTTTATCATCAAACGCATGAAGGTCGGACATCGGATGCTGAATTTATTACATTAACGTCTCTATACCCGTTAAAATCCGGTTCAGTTTATACGCAATACGCCGACCACGAATTTGATGGCTTACCCGAACTGCTTAGAAATGCAGGATATGACACAGCAGCTATGCATGCGTTTGAAAAAGATTTCTGGAATCGTGATGATTTTTACAAGAATATCGGTTTTAACCATTTCTTCAGCCAAACAGATTTCCCCGACAATCAGGATATCGGCATGGCTTTGAATGATGAAGACTTTTTCACTTCTTCTATCGATTTCGCTGAACAGTTAAAAGAGCCTTATTTTGCTTTTTTAGTCGCATTATCGAGTCATACACCCTATGAAATACCCGAAGAACTAGAGCAATTAGAGTTATCCGGTTACGAAGATCCCCTGTTAAAAGGCTATTACGAAACAATTCATTATGTTGATGGCGCTGTAGGCGTGATGATCGAAGAACTAAAGAAAAGGGACATGTGGGATGATTCACTCATCGTGTTCTATGGTGATCATGATAGTGGATTGACTCAGGCCACTAGTGAAATGGCACAAAAACTCGATGCCAAAACGAAGGTGGAATTATTTGAACTTGATCGACAAGTTCCACTGTTTATTAAAGCACCAAACATGACCCGTGGAGAAACGTTTACTAATAACGGTGGTCAAATTGATATTGCTCCGACTATCCTTGACTTAGTCGGAATTGAGTCGTCTTATATGCTGGGACAGTCGCTATTAAGCGATACTAGCAATTTGACGCTGTTCCGTGACGGTGCTTTTCGTTATGAAAAATTTTATTTTGAGCCTGATTTGACTGTAGCTGCTGGAAGCGGCACTTGTTATGAAACAGATTCGGGCGAAAAAGTTGAAGTTAAGCAGTGTAGCGAGCAGATTGACTCTGTCACTGAAAAGCTACGGTTATCTGATTTGATTATCCAAAAAAATGCGTTACAAAAAATAGAAGAGAGCAAAAGTGACAAAAAATAGACTGCGTATCAACTAACGGTGATTTCTCATAGAAAACGAAGAGACCAAAATTTCTTTTATTGAATTTTCACTATATGATGGAATTAGATAAACTCGAACTGCTCGTTTACAGAAAAGGATGATGGCTATGAGAATATTACGAAACACCCTATTACTGTTTGTTCTTTTAGTGGCACTAAGTGGATGCACAGGTACTTCACAACAAGATGGAGCAAATGCTGAACAACTGAACGATGGCAATCCAGCGCCTAGTTTTAACTTAGTGGATTTGGAAGGAAATCAGCAAAACCTTGCCGATTACGCCGGTCAAAAGGTATACGTAAAATTTTGGGCATCTTGGTGTTCTATTTGTCTTTCTGGTATGGAGGAATTGAATACATTAGCGGGTGAAGACACCGATTTTAAAGTGCTAACAATCGTATCGCCAGACTCTAATGCTGAGAAAAGCAGCGACTCATTTGCTAAATGGTTTAAAGGATTTCCTGATGCCAAGAATATTACTGTGCTATTAGATGAAGGTGGTACTTTCTTTGACGAATATGGCGTCATTGGTTATCCAACTTCTGTTTATATCGGATCAGATGGCACACTCGTTAAAAGTCAGACTGGTCATTTCAGCAATGAAGAAATTAAAGCAAGCTTTGAATCAATCCAATAAGCAGTAGGTACTGCAATCAAAAAATGAAACAAGCTGCCAACGATTTTTTCGTTGGCAGCTTGTTTTTACAACAAATAAAACCCGATTCCCATGATGAGATAAGCCGCGAGTAGCGTTAAGCCTTCAAACCAGTTCGATTCTCCATCATTCATAACGTTGATTGCCAGAAAGACTGCAGTAATCATTGCGACTAGTTCTGAAACGGTAAAAACCAATGGCATTTGTTGCGGCATGAAAAGAGAAATAAGCACTAAAACAGGTGCCACAAACATGGCAATCTGGAGCGTGGAGCCGATGGCAATTTCTACCGCCACGTCCATTTTGTTCTTCATGGCCATGATGAGCGCAGAAGCGTGCTCAGCCGCATTCCCAACAATTGCGACGATGATCACACCAATAAACAATTCAGACCAGCCAAACTGCTCTCCTACTTCTTCAAATGTATGAACCAAGTTTTCTGAAACGTAAGCAACGATTAACGTGGCAACGAGCAGAATAATCAGTGCCTTCTTTTTCGACCACTCTGGTTCTTCGTGTTCGGAATCTTGTGCTGCGTCTGCATGGTTATAAACACCACGATGTGTAACGAGCTTGAAGAATAATCCTGCCAAGTACAAAACAATCATGATAACGGAAATACCGACACTCAATTGAATGGTCTCGGTTTCGTTCATTGTCATCGAAAAAATTTCTGGAATGACAAACGCTACAACAACTGCAAAAATTAGTAAACCTGAGTTGTGTGTAGCGTCATGAACGTTGAACATTTGTCGCTTAAATTTGATGCCTCCTAGGAAAAAGGACAATCCGCCGACTAACAGTAAATTTCCGAGCACCGAGCCGGTTAAGGAAGCTAATACGACGCCGATCAAACCTGCCTGCAAGGCGAAAATAGAAATGATCAATTCTACGGCGTTTCCAAATGTTGCATTCAGCAAACCACCGATGCGTGGACCGCTGACGATTGCTAGACTTTCTGTTGCTCTTCCCATAAAACTTGATAATGCCACAACACTTATTGAGCAGATAAAAAACATGGCGATGCTTGGCCAGTTCTGGAAAGATCCAAGTACCGTTAAGGGTACTCCTACCGCCACCAAAACTCCGAATATCCGATTCATAACGTCCCTTCTCTCCTTTTTAATAATATTGGATACCCATTCTCCTAAATTTCCTAACACAAAAACGACATCCTTCTGTTATAAATAGGAGGTCGTTTCTGATTACTTTTTCTACTTTATTTATTAAAGAAAGGCAATTTTGTTCGCACGGTTCTATATAGCGGCCCTAATAGTTTGCGAAGTGCATAAACTGGCGGTACCGGACTTCTGCTATGCCATTGAATCCATTCAAGTGCAACCAAACTCAATATCAACCAAATCAATCCAGCAATGTAGCCACCCAGAACATCACTTGGGAAATGTGCACCGAGATAGATTCGACTGCTGCCAATCATAATAATGAGCATACCCAAAATGGCGACAAACAACCACCGAATCCAAGACCGTTGTCGTGTTCGGATGACCAAATATATGACAAAGCCGTAAAAAATCAGCGACCCCATCGAATGACCACTTGGAAAACTATAGCCGATCGCATCAATACCCGGATTAATACTCGGACGTTCCCGGACATATAGATTTTTTAATACGGTCGTTAATAGTGAGCCTCCCCCCACTGCAATAACAAAAAACAACATGCCCCACTTGTCTTTCATTTTAACTCCAAGTACGACCAGTACGACGAGTGACAACACCGTTAAAAACCATACTGAACCCATTTCGGTAAAGATGAACATTACCTGATCCCACGTTTTGCTTGCTCCTGCTTCCATTCCATTAATAATAAAGTTATCAAATTGGGCAACTTCTTTTTCCACGACTTCTTCAGCTAATTCTGCAAATAATACAATAAACAGCACAGCTAGACCCAGTCCACCGATTAACAGCAAAAAAGCCAAGCCTGCTAGTTTTTCATTTTTCTCCATCTTATCGCTCCCGCCTATCGCTAATAGTGTACTTCTACCCTTTTTGAGTAGAATATATGTAACAGCAAAAAGTTCTTTAATCCTATCATTTGTTCCGTGAGCTATGGCGTGGTATTTTTATCGTACGACAAATAACATGACTCAGGAGCTGATTGTTTGAAACAGTTAACCGGAAAGACAGCCATTGTTACAGGAGCCAACAGCGGTATCGGATTAGAAGCTTCAAAAGTCTTTTCCGGTCTTGGCGCACAAATTATTATGGCCGTGCGGGACCTTGAAAAAGGCAAGGCGGCTCGTGAATTGATTCTTGATGTAGATAAAGACGCGCTCGTTACCGTCATGAAACTTGATCTAGCAGATCTTGCAAGCGTTCATGCATTCGTAGAAAGCTTCAAAAACAAGCACGATTCACTTGATTTGTTAATCAACAACGCTGGCGTTATGACACCCCCCTATTCAAAAACCAAAGACGGTTTTGAATTGCAGTTCGGCAGCAATCATCTCGGACATTTTGCATTAACCGGCCTTTTGATGCCGTTACTGAAAAATACGCCGGATTCACGTGTCGTGTCTCTCAGCAGTTTGGCTCATAAAGGGGCGAAAATCGATTTTGATAACCTTGATGGTGCCAAAGGTTATAAAGCGATGAAATTTTATGGCCAAAGCAAACTAGCGAATTTGCTGTTTGCTCAAGAATTAGACAAGCGCTTTAAAGCGTACGATTTGCAAACCGTCAGTATTGCTTGTCATCCAGGAATTTCCGCCACCAATCTTTTTAAATTTGGCAAGCGGGATGCACCGAAACTGATGAAGTCGCTCATGCATAACTTCTTGCAGCCACCTGCTATGGGTGCTTTACCGACCATTTATGCAGCTACCGATTCACGACTGACAGGCGGCGAATATATTGGTCCAGATGGCAAAGGTCAACGTAAAGGCTACCCAACGCTAGACACGCCTCACGCGTCAGCTGGTGACCAGGCAGTTGCTCAAAAACTCTGGGACGTATCAGAAAAGCTGACCGGCGTCCAATTTGATTTCAGCAAAGTCTGATGACACTAGAAGCCACTTTCATTATTAAAATGAAAGTGGCTTTATTCATTACTTCCCGGCTGTTATCCCGGCTGGTTGGTTAGGTGGTTAAGATAGTCCTCGATTACTACGCGGTGACTACCGACCATCCTGTCCGGCAAATCGGCTGGAGCAAAAAACTTAAAGCTTAGTGATTCTTTTTGATCAACAATCAATTCGCCGTGAAATTTATTTGAATAATAACCCGTCGTGACCACATAAAATTCATCGCCATTTTTGGCCACTACAAAATGTTTCGGTCCGGAGTAGACATTGATCAATTTCAACTCGGCAATCGTCAAACCAGTCTCCTCCATAACTTCTCGTTTTGCTGTATCTTCTGTGGATTCGCCGAGTTCCATCAGTCCACCCGGAAGACCCCACAAACCTTCTGGGAATTTCCTTTCTTCTAGCAGCAAACGCCCTTCTTCATCAACAATTACGACGACCGAACCAACAAGAATTAACGGTCTATGCCCCACAACCGCTCGCAATTCTTCTACATACCCCATCTACCTAACCTCATTTCTTCAGTATACGAATCGAAACTTCCATAGATCTCTCTCTATTCTACCGCTCAGCTCAAGGAATAAATAACAAAAACCACATACTTTTTTATTAGCAAAGATTCCAAATCGTTCATAAAACGGCTAAAATAATAAACAGCAACTCCAGTCTTAGAAACAAAGGAAGTGTTACTTTGCTCATAGGGAAAACAGCTATCATCACAGGTGGCAATAGCGGTATCGGCTTTGAAACGGCAAAAGCTCTGCTAGCACTAGAGGCACAGGTTATTCTGGCTGTCCGCAATACGAAAAAAGGAGCTCAAGCGCGCGCTACTTTATTGGCGCTTTATCCTTCTGCTCAAATCGATGTCATGAAGTTGGATTTGGCTAACCTTGAAACGATTCGGAAGTTTGCTGAACAATTCAGCAAAGCCTTCGATAAACTTGATCTGTTAATTAACAATGCGGGTATTATGACACCCCCTCTTTCAAAAACAACAGACGGCTTTGAACTGCAGTTTGGCAGCAATCATCTTGGCCACTTTGCTTTAACGGGTCTGCTTTTGCCTTTACTAACAAACACTTCTGGTTCACGTGTCGTGACTGTTAGCAGCCGAGCACATAGCCGTGGCACAATCGACTTTGATAATCTCGAAGGAACCAAGGGTTATCAGGCAAAAAAATTCTATAACCAAAGCAAGTTAGCTAATTTATATTTTGCGTTAGAGTTAGATAAGCGCTTTAAAGAACATGGCTGTCAGACAATTAGCGTAGCTTGTCATCCAGGTGTTTCTGCCACCAACATTTTAAAGCTTGGCAGTCAAGAAATTCCAACTGCTGTTAAACGTGTTGCTAACCTTTTTCTTCAACCACCTAGTATGGGAGCATTGTCGGCAATTTATGCTGCGACCGAACCCAGTCTTATGGGTGGGGAATACATTGGTCCAGTTGCCCAGTTTCAACGAAGAGGCTATCCTGCGCTAGGAACCCCTCACACCAATGCAACTGATCCTGAAATTTCTTGCAAGCTTTGGGACGTGTCGGAAAAACTGACGACTGTTGTGTATCCCTTTAAATGACTAGATTAAAAGCTGACAGTATGTATGGCCGATTTTTTGTATTTTTTTTGGTGAGACATATTGTTTGTTATCCAAGGAATACTTAAAGAGAGTTTGTGATTTTTATTCTCTATCCCCACTTTTATCATAATGGAGGAATTTATAGCATGAGCAAAAAAAATATAGTTGTCGGCGGTATTGAATTGCAATGGGATTTGGAAACAGGAGAAACATTTTTTGAAGGTGGAGATGTTGTTTTCTTTTGGATTTCTGCCATGGAAACTTTTTTTGACACGATCAAAGACATTTCAGGTATTGAAGCAACACAACTCGTATTAGAAACGACTGGATTTCGTCAAGGCGTTATTGTCGGTGAAGGATTTAAAAACTTAAAGCAAATCGATACGTCCAACATTGTCGAGTGGATTTCCAATACTTATGCCCCTGCTGGTTGGGGAAGAGTGGAAATCGTCAAAATGGACACTGAACACAATACCTTTACATTACATATCCAAAATGATTGGGAATATAAAATGAACTTACTAAAAAACAAAGGCACAGAAGGTATATTTGTCCCTTCTCATTATGCAGGTGTATTGACAGGTCTGTTTGGTATTAACTTCTGGTATAAAACCATTCAGTATCAAAACGATAGCACCCCTTATAGCATCGTCGAATATTTCCCTTCTGAAGTAACCGTTCAGCAAAATATTCGTGAGCTGTCTCGGAAACAAGAAGCCGATCAAATTCAAAAACTTGAAGCACTCGTAGATGAGCATACAAAATCGCTGCAAAATTTAGTCCGAGAGCTTTCTTCTCCGATTATTCCTGTACTTGAAGGCATTATTGTCGTACCGATGATTGGCAGTTACGATGAACAACGGACAGAAGATTTAATCGTTAAAACTTTAAGTGAACTTCCAAAACACAAAGCCCAATACCTATTAGTTGATTTGACTGGTTTAAATCAACATATTACAGAACATACAGCTTCCTTAATCGATAAACTTGGGGCTTCTGCAAGACTTTTAGGAACGGAAGTCATTTTAGTCGGCATTTCACCTGAACTGGCAATCATTATTGCTCAGTCACAAAATAGCTTGAAAACCTTCGAATCCCTACAAAGCCTTCAGCACGGCATTTATTATGCGTTAGGCCGCAGCGGTCGAAAAATCGTTTGACATGTTTAGTTACAAAAAAAACAGCGCGACCCGGATAAATTCCAGGGCGTGCTGTTTTTTTGCGAAGCGCACACCAAATTTCCCGCTTACATTTGGGTTACTCCTCGACTCGGAACCAGCCAGGTGCATTCGTTACCATATTCCACAGATTTTCAGGAATATCTAGCTGCTGTTTTCTAGTCAAATGGATTGCTTGATAAATTTCCTCATCTCTACTTTCTTGAACTTTCGCGAGCCAGTCCGGATCCATAATTAATGCATGACCGAGAGACACGAGCGGAGTAACTTGTAATGCCTCTTTTACATGATCTAAGGTCTGCAAGCCACCTACTCCAATAACCGGTACACGACTCCCAATATGCTGTTGAATGAGTTCCACACGCGAGCGGCTATCCTCTTCGCGAATCGAACCACCAAAAAATCGTCCGACTGATACATGAATATAGTCGATGCCCTGATCAGCAATAGCGGTTAAGAAAGTCAATGTATCGTCCATTGTAATACCAGGCTCCTCTTTTTCTTCTGGGCTAACACGATAACCGACCACAAATGGTTGACTGGCATGCTTGTTAACTGCTTGCTGGATCGATTTGATTACTGCCAGCGGAAAGTTCATACGTGAATCGACGTCGCCTCCCCATTTATCCGTACGTCTATTAGAATGCGGCGAGAAAAATTGCTGAATCAAATACGTATTAGCCCCGTGAATCTCCACACCATCAAATCCTGCTTCAATTGCACGTCTTGTCGCTTCGCCGAATGCCTCGATTGTTTTCTCAATTTCTTCAGAACTCATTTCTCGCGGTATAACGGCATTTGAACGTAGTGCTGCTACGGCACTTGCTGAAACTGGCTGATTGCCTTTTAATAAGTCTTCATTTGACATACGTCCTGCGTGATAAATCTGTAAAATGGCTTTGGCTCCGCCTTCTCGAATAGCTGTAGCCAGTCGTCTGAGGCTCTCGATACGGTCATCGCTGTCTGCCCCGAATGGACCTGGAAAGCCTACACCGAGTGGTTCGACATGTGCGCAGGCAGTAATAACTGCACCTAGTCCACTTTCAGCACGGCGTTTATAATAAGTCAGTTCTTCTTCTGTAACGTCACCACTGGGATCCGAAGATGAGGTAGTCATCGGTGCCATCAAGATTCGATTCTTAACGGTTAGTCCAGATGTAAAAGTAAATGGTTCGAATAGATATTGAGTTGTTATCGTCATCTAAATCCCTCCTTATCTAGTTCTTTACCCATCTGAAGACGCTTGCAAGCCTAGTTTCTCTTACTCCATCTACTAAATAAAGAAGCGGTGATTTGCTTCACACCTGTATAAATTTATCTTTTTATTGAAATGCTAAAACCGGCTAGTAGACTGCAAGTCTACTAGCCGGTTGATTGCGTTCTCACTCTATTTAACAATGCTGTAATAAACTTGAGAAGTTAAGCGATAAATAATCCAGTAGCTAGCTGCAAAAGCAAACACTACTCCAATAAATGAGAGCAGCCATGTAATCTCGTTTGTCACACCGAAAATTAGTAAAAGCTTTCGGACAATTGGATAGGCAAAACTAACATGGATTGTGGCAATAACAATTAGGGTTTTTCAGACACTTACTTGAAGTAGATAATTAAGCCCGTACATGACAGCTGGTTTATTCAACTCGATCTATTGGTTCGTGTTCATGTTTTCGTAATAACCTTGTTTGAAAAAACGATACCATTCGTCAATTTCAGCTTGCGGTGCCGCATTCAGCGCCTCAAGCACTTGTTTTCCAAACTCCAGAAATGCCGAACCGTTGGCAGTGATGATTTGTCCACTCCGAACGGCCTGCTGATGGAGATAGCCTGCCTCATTGCTGTAGTTCTCTCCAGCTGTCTCCTTCAGATCTTCTAGGTGATTGCTAGTATGTCGAATGTTGTTCAGGATTCCATTGTTCCCCAAAAATACAGTTGCGTCACAAATCGCACCAAGAACGACTCGTTTTTCGAGAGCTTTATCGACTAACTTCATGACCTGTTTGCTGTCTTTCTTTCTCCAAGAGTTTCCACCGATTAACATCAGTCCCACAAAATCCTTTGGTGCATCAGTCAATCCGTAATCCGGCAACACCGTAAAGCCCCCAATTGATTGAATCGGATCTGTCGTCAACGACACCGTCTTGACATTAAACCGTTGTCCTTTACCTTCTGGCTCTTCATTCAGCGCAGCTGCTAATGAACCCGCTTCCCAATCCGCATAGTCATCTAACAACACAAATAAAACGGTGTTATTGCTCATATAATCTTCTCCCTTTCGTTCGAATATTCACTTTCTCATTTACCGAATTATAGCATACGTAAATCACTCGAACAGCGGAGACATGTTCCTCTGTTCGAGAGGGTATAATGAAAGTAAATCCTACTTAAAGAAGGAGAATCGATAATGAATAAAAAAGAACTTACACATACCGGATGGCAACTGGATAATAGCTATTCACGTTTGCCTGAAATTTTTTTTAGCAGGTTTTCTGTTAATCCAGTGCCGACACCTAAACTCGTGATGTTCAATGAACAATTAGCGGCAACACTGGGATTAGATTCTGAGGAATTAACAAGTGAAGACGGCATTGCCATTCTTGCAGGAAATGCCGTTCCAAAAGGCACGATCCCCCTTGCTCAAGCTTATGCTGGACATCAATTTGGTCATTTTACGATGCTTGGCGATGGCCGTGCTTTATTAATTGGCGAACAACTAACGCCTACTGGCAAACGCTTAGACATTCAGTTAAAAGGTTCTGGTAGAACGCCTTATTCAAGAGGTGGAGATGGTCGTGCTGCACTTAAACCTATGCTACGCGAATACCTCATCAGTGAAGCGATGCACGGGCTCGGCATTCCAACAACACGTAGCCTAGCTGTCGTCGAAACTGGCGAAACCGTTCGTCGTGAAACTATACTTCCCGGTGCAATTATGACGCGCATCGCCGATAGCCATCTGCGCGTTGGCACGTTTCAATACGCAGCCAGGTTCGGAACGACAGAAGATGTGAAGGCGTTAGCTGACTATGCATTAGAACGCCATTTCCCTCATATACAAGATGTTCCAAATCGGTATTTGGCATTGTTTCAAGAAGTGATCAAACGCCAGGCCGCGTTACTTGCCAAATGGCAAGTAGCCGGTTTTATTCACGGCGTAATGAACACCGACAACATGGCAATTAGTGGTGAAACAATCGACTACGGTCCTTGTGCATTTATGAATAGCTATGATCCGAAAACTGTTTTCAGTTCGATTGACGCTCAAGGTCGCTATGCTTACGGCAACCAACCGATGATTGCTGGCTGGAATTTGGCTCGCTTTGGTGAAAGTTTACTGCCTTTGTTGCACGACATACCGGGAGAGGCCGTCGAAATGGCACAGAGACAACTCTCTAACTACATCGAACTGTTCGAAAGTCACTGGCTTAACGGCATGCGCCGAAAACTGGGGCTCTTCAATGAAGAAGCAACTGATAAGATCTTAGTCGAAGAATTGCTCAATCTAATGCATGCCAACGTTGCAGATTATACCAATACCTTTCGCGCATTAACTTTCGATAAACTGCAAGGCAACAATTTTTTCACAACACCCGAATTCTCGGAATGGCATCGCTCATGGCAGACACGTCTCCACCGGCAAGAGGAATCCATAGAAGCCATTCAGCAATTGATGCGCGACAGTAATCCGGCTGTCATCGCGCGCAATCACCGAGTGGAGGAAGCTTTGGAAGCAGCTGAAGAACGAGGAGATTACCGTGTTCTCCACCAACTTCTGGCAGTACTGGCTAATCCGTATGCTCACTCACCCGAACAAGAAATCTATGCGCAGCCGCCGGGTCCTACGAGTGGACTTTACCAGACTTTTTGTGGAACTTGATAGCTAAGGGAAGTTTGCAACCATTTATACAGGGAAACCCTTATGTATAGATCGATTAGTAAAAAATTTCTTTTTGTAGTTTCTTGTATATATTGTTACAATATTCAGTGAAAGAGTTTCTTTATAGTAAATTTTTTACGCACACTGATCGACTTTCTAAAAACTTATCTAAGGAGCTGGGATGATGAATCAGGAACAAATGGAATTCGTGAAAAACGGCAAAGGCTTTATTGCAGCACTTGATCAAAGTGGCGGCAGCACACCGAAAGCTTTAGCGCTGTACGGCGTTTCGGAAGACCAATACTCGACAGAAGAAGAAATGTATGACTTGATCCATAAAATGCGGACACGCGTCATGACAGCACCTTCTTTCAGTTCTGATTCGATTATCGGGGCAATCCTTTTTGAACAAACGATGGACCGCAAAGTGGAAGGTCATTATACCCCTGATTATTTATGGCAGAAAAAAGGCGTCGTGCCTTTCCTAAAAGTCGACAAAGGATTAGCCGATGAAGAAAACGGCGTTCAGGTCATGAAGCTTATTTCAGACTTAGAAGATGTCTTAAAACGTGCCAACGAACGAAATGTTTTTGGTACGAAAATGCGTTCCGTTATTAAAGAAGCCAATTCTGAAGGCATCAAAAAAGTAGTCGAACAGCAGTTTGACGTTGGCAAACAAATTCTTGCAGCTGGTTTAGTGCCCATTCTTGAACCTGAAGTAGATATCAATAGCAAAGACAAAGAACAATCCGAAACAATACTTAAAGAAGAAATGTTAAAGCAGTTAGACCAGTTAAAGGAAGACCAAAATGTCATGATCAAAATCACTATTCCTAACGTAGATAATTTCTTTAAGGAAATGATTGATCACCCACGTGTACTTCGAGTGGTCGCATTGTCAGGCGGCTATAAGCGAGACGATGCTAATAAGAAATTAGCTGCGAACGAAGGACTGATTGCTAGCTTCTCGCGTGCTTTATCTGAAGGTGTCAGCGCCAGTCAGTCAGATGAGGAATTTAACACCCTGTTGGAAAACTCCATTAAGAGCATTTACGAAGCTTCTATTACTTAAACAAACAACACAAAGGTGCCTCGCAGCTTAACTTGCTGCGAGGCATCTTTGTGTTGCCAAAACCTAATAACGACTCTCTGGAATTTTACGGAACCATTCAAATTCGCTAATATGCAATTCACGCAATTTATACTTCACAATTTTCCCAGCTCCACTGCGTGGCAGTGAATCCGCGATTCTGTATTTGCGTGGAATTTTGTATCCCGGAAGATGCTCTAAAAAATAATCCATTAATTGCTCTTCATCAATAGTTTCTCCTTGTTTAGGTACGATAACCACGCCTACGATCTCGCCCCACTCTTCTTCCGGCAAACCAACCGTTGCAGCTTCAGCCACTTGCGGATGGCTGTTAATAACCTGCTCTACTTCAATCGAATAGATATTTTCTCCGGCTGAAATGATTCGATCTGCTTTACGATCGACAAGTGAGATAAATCCGTCTTCATCAATTGTTGCTAAATCTCCTGTTAATAACCAACCATTTTGAAAAGCTTCTTCTGTTTCCTGCGGTTTTTTGAAATATTCTTTCATGACCGTCGCACCTTTTATGACAAACTCTCCAATAGTTCCAGGCTGAACATCCCGAAACTCCTCGTCAACTACTCGTACTTCTGTGAAGTACATCGGCTTTCCACCAGAGCCTACTTTATATTCATGCTGAGCTGGCAATAAAAAGACGCCTCCAGGACCACCTTCCGTTAATAGGCATAGATTGTAAAATTGTTGGTGTCCAAAAAAGGTCATTGCTTGCTTGACTAGATCCGCTTCGATTGGATCTGCACCATACATGCATTTGGTGACAGAAGATACATCAACTGTATCTGCATCTGGCATTTGCAGCAATGCACTGTACATATCCGGTAAACCAAAGAAAACAGAAACTTGGAATTCATTGATTGCTTGAATGGCTTTGACTGGCTCGAAGTCGCGAACAATAACATTAGAGGTCCCTAGTAAAATGCCGGTCACTAAATATAGATTTAATTGAACCGAATGGAAAAGCGGCACAGCATGAAGAATCCGATCTTCAGCTTTTAACTCCACTCCAAAAACAAAAGAAGCACTGACGTTAGCGAGACGCTGATGATCAAACAACGCGCCTTTTGGTTTTCCGGTAGTACCAGACGTGTACAAAATTTCGGCGTCATCGGTACTGAATACTTCAACGGAAGGTTCTAATGCATTTTCGCTTACCACGCTTTCCCAGCTAAGATAATCGTTATTGTCAGGTGCAGGATGAACGATAATTTGCTGAAGTGAGCTTGCTTGTGCTTTTTCTTCAGCTACAACAAGTTCAAATTCCGCATCACAAAAGATAAATCTACTATCAGACTGACCGAAAATATAGCCACTTTCATCTGAACTTAGCTGGTAGTTCACAGGTACAGCAACACCGCCGGCTTTTAGCACAGCAAAAAAAGCCAGGACGTAATAATCGGAGTTTTTCATAAACAACGATACTTTATCGCCTTTTTGCAAACCGGTTTCCAACAGTCCATTGGCTAATCTATTTACTTCTTCATTAAGCTCTTGGTACGTATAGGATCTTCCTTCGCACGTAATGGCCATCTTATCTGAAAAGCGTTTCGCATTTTGTCTGAGTGATGTTGTAATATTCATTTGAATTCCTCCTCGTGTAATCAACTTATTGCTCTTATAGTTGTTCCTCCTATACTGAAGTTCCCCAGCATCTTCATGCTCGTTAGAACTTTCCACACTGCCTTAAATAGTATATTCAACTTTACCGTATTCTGAAAACATAGTCAATTCGTTTTATATAGAGCTTAGTCTCAAAAGACAACAACCAATAAAACCGTGCTCCATCTTTGTATAGATGTGCACGGTTTGGCGTATTTTCACACGATATATGGCGTAATTAATCGAGTTAATAGATGAATATACTTAATTTATTGTGGAATATTACGCTGTTGAGAGGTACTAGTCGTTTTCAGCTACGGCTATATTTTTGCCAATTACTTGTCCTAGTAATTCCACGCCTTTGCCAATTTCTTCTTCAGTAGCATAGCTAAATGATAAGCGCATATACTGAAGACCTTCTTGCTGCTCTAAGAAAAAGTATTTACCCGGCACAAAAGAAACTCCCGCGTCAAATGCTTCCGACAAAATTTTTGACGTATCAACACCTGGAACTTTAACCCAAACGAAATAGCCGCCTTTCGGCACGAACCACGAGACTTCAGGTGGCAAAAACTTTTCTAGCGCTAACAACATGGTCTGACATTTAGATGCATAGACGTTTGTTAAAGCGTGGAGGTGCTGATCAAAATCAGTAACTTCTAAGAAAGAAGCCATTGTTGCTTGATCGAATGGATGATCAAGATCTTTCTTAAACCAGCTTAATGGTTCGATTAGTAGCTTATCGGCAACTACCCAACCAATTCGCATACCCGGTGCTACCACTTTCGATAATGAACCTACGTAAAGTACACGGTTAGTGGGATCCATCGCTTTTAGTAAATGCGGCACGTCTTGAAAGCCAAGCTCCCCATAAGCATCATCTTCTAAAATGACAAAATCGTATTGTTCCGCAAGTTCGAGCAAGTGTTGACGACGCTCAAGCGACAAAGTCGTACCGGTCGGATTTTGATAAGTCGGGATGGTATACAGCAAGCGCGGCAACGGTTGTCCTTTTTCTTTTCGGTCTTTCAACATGTCCGCAAACAGCTCTGTCTGCAATCCGTTCTCATCAATTGGAATGGTCATATAATGCGGTGTATAATTCTGGAATATTTCCAAAGCTTCCATATAACTTGGTGATTCAATAGCCACGACAGCTTCATTATCTAGTAGCACGCGAGCAATCAAATCAATGGCCTGACAAGCACCCGAAGTGATGAGCAGCTCATCTAATGCTAATTCAACTCCGCGCTGTGCCATTCGTTTTTGAAGAAATTTCTTTAACTGCGGTATTCGTGGACTGCCCATATAATGGAGTGGCAAATCCCCTTCCTCTTCTAACAAGCGCGTTACCGCTAATTTTATTTCTTTTGATGGAACCAATGCAGGGTCCGGATAACCCGAACTCAGACGCAAGCAGCCTGGAGGTAAAGTAGAAAGCCACTGGCCAGGCGGATCATTTTTAAAAGCCATTTCAATATCTTTTGAAAAATGGAAAGCTGTTTTCACGTAGATTTTTCTCCTTTCGTGTAGCTAATGGCATAATATAAAATCTCTTAATGCTTATTCTACAGTGTGCAACACCTAATGTGTAGAACGTCGTGGAAATCCTCTTTGTATTCGATGCATTTCTACCGGAAAGTTGTAACTTTTCCAGCACTTTAACGTTCTTATGCTAAAGCGATTTACTTGTCTTTAAACCCATTAGGAGGAATCCACCATGAAAAAAATGATTTGGTTGGGCGCCTTTCTGATTCTGTTTGCTGTTTTCGTGTTAACAGCTTGCGGAACGAGAGAGAGTGACGATACAGAAAAAGATCCGGCAACTGAAGAAATCGATACTAACGGTGAAGCAGCAGAAAAGTTAGAACTTACTATCGAGCAAGTTAACGACAATACCTATCGTTACACTTTGATCAATCAAACAGAAAAAGCACAGCTTTTTGAATTCACCAGTAGCCAGCGCTTTGATTTTTCGTTAACAACTGACAGTGGAGAAGTAGCTTTCCTCTTTTCATCAGTCAGTTTGTACCTACAAGCTTTAGGCGAAGAAACGATAAATCAAGGTGATGAGCTAAGTTATGATTTTGAAATTCCCGCACTTGAGCTTGAACCCGGAACATATAAACTGGCTGCTTGGTTAACCCCGAAACAAGGAAAAATGTATGAAGTGACCATGGACTACGTTGTAAAATAAGAATCGGTTATAGAAAAAGCATTCACACCGTATTGAGTTGGTGGGAATGCTTTTTCTATTTTATGCTATTTTTCTAACGCAGCAATATACTCTTGCACAACTTTGTAAACATATTCTTGGTTCGCTGCAGCTGTTTCCGGGTTGTATGCACCCTCATTTGTTTTGTTATTCGACAAAATACGGATTGCCAAAAACGGTACATCGTACGCCTTTGAAATCATAGCGGACGATGCGGATTCCATTTCTTCGACTGACGTGCCATAGTTTTCATGAAACCAGTGAATGCGATCAACTTCGTTATTCCATACGTCAGCTGAACCAATTGTTCCTTCAACCACTTTGCCTTGTGTGTAGCTATCTTTCACTCGGTTAGCTGCGGCCAATAGTTCTGTGTCCCCTTCGTAATAACGTGCTTTTTCAGCATTTGGATCTTCCCCAGCACTTCCTTCAGAAGCCATAACGTCCATCGGTTTCCATTCAGTTGCCTCGATGCCTTCACCTTCAGCACGGTCTCCAGTTTTCATAGAACCGATATTCACTGTTCGCTCGCCCAAAACAATGTCGAAAACATTAAGTGCAGGATCATGTCCCCCTGATGTTCCTTGGTTAATGATAGCTACTGGATTGTATTTTTCAATCGCAATTGCGGTTGCAGCCGCCGTGTTTTCCATGCCTTTACCGGTTTTTGAAACAATGACTGGATAGCCATCTACAGTACCGATATGAAATTCAAAGGTCGAACCTGATTGCTCTATTTCAACATTCTCTAAACGCTCAGCGAAGTTTTCAGCTTCGATCGGCATTGGTCCTTGGATCAGGATTGGACGTTTTGTTCTTTCTTTTTCAGCTTCACTAGACTGAGCTGCTGAACTACATCCTGTGAGTATTGCTAATAATATTATTGCCATTATAGCAATTACCATTTGCTTGCTGATAGCTATTTTCATTTTTTTCATCTGAATTTCCTCCTTGGTGTATGCTCCACTCGGTAATTTGACCAAAGTTAAAGTCTCCAGAATGTCATGGAATTTCTACCATTTGAACCTTTGGAGCCGAAGTATAAATTGAATGAAGAGAGCGGATGCACACACCAAGCAATAACCAAGTTTCCGGTTGAAAACCGAATAACCAAATACTCCAGCTCGTAGTCCAGTTCTTTACGGGGAACCTGGTAGAAACACTCGGACCGTATTACCGAGTATATACGAGTGATATAATATTTTTCACTTGGCAACTATAGCAAACACAACGCGATGGGTCAATAAAAATACGAACATTAAACATTAAGTAACTGTTTAATGTTCGTATAAATAAGGAATTAGCAATGTTTTTTTATGAATTTCATTTTTTTAAAGCGGATTAGCTTTTATCTAAATAGACTCTCTTTAAAAACTCATCAAGTAATATAGGACAATACACCAGAATTTGTCGCAAATACATTGATTCAATGATAGCTTTTCCACAAAAAGTCACTTAGGTTCTTCGGAATCAAAAATATTTTACGCCACACATCCGGAGAGCGATAGCCAAATATTGTGTAAGAAAGCACATTTTCATCGTTTTCATTCTTTACACAAATTCCGCTCGTTAGAAACACACTTATTTCCAATAATTCATTTGCTTTAATACCGTTTGCATAAATTCATCAAAAGAAGAGGCGTAGCGATTCCAGTGATGATACCATTTCCTAATCGTATCCAACAGCCAGAACGGCATTGGTCTGCCGTCAATAATCGCGTAATACTCTTCATATGCTTTTTTCAAGTGCTCCCATCTGAAATCATTGCCCGGCTTTATATACTCAGAAACGTCAAGCAGCTTCGCTCGACCGTTTTGTAATAAAATATTTTTCAAGTGAATATCTCGTGGATTTAACCCGATTTGACGGATGTATTCCCTTGCCGCTTCAACATCTTGTATAACTTGATCTGGGACATGAATTCCTTGCAAAAGACAATCAAATAAAGTTACTCCTTCTTCATATTTAATCACTAACAATCGATTGGTCACCCCGTAGCAACTGGAGAAATAAGGAGACAAACCGATTTGTGCATAAACCTTTGCTTCAGCTTCAAGTTTATCCTTTTTGTCTTTTGCGTATATTTTGAAGGCATATTCTGGTGCCTCTAAAAATTGAAACACTGCCGCATCCGTTCCTACTCCGATGCAGCGAAATCCATCCACATTTCCGTCAATACTGACGGGTTCGTTATTCGGATGGGCTACGACTTTAACTGCAGTCAGTAATTCTGCTAACTCTTGCCAAGATTGCTTCATGTCAACTCTCCTTCATATAAAAATATTCTTACTATAATAATAATCCGGACTTGACACATGATTCAAATGCCAAGGTCTTGTTTTGTAAATATGCATAAACACGAAGAAAACAAGTACTATTTCCCGCTAAAATATTGACAGTTTGTAGATTATCGACTAGTATTAACTACGCGATGAGCTCGTTTGCATAAGACGGACAAGCATTCCTTTTAGGAACACGTTGTGGAACGTGGCTTGAAACGCCGCAAACTATCAAAACCATCTTGCCCTCGGGCAAGGTGGTTTTTTTCTGTTTAAGTGGAGGATTTGTATAAGTCTCCTTGACTTTAAAGGGATTTATTTGAATAAACCTTGATTACTTGAGGATATGGTTTTTTGTGAAGCTTGTTTGCGTAAATAGGCTCGTTGTTTGCGTAATCCAACTGGTTGTTTGCAAAATGACCGATTGGATCAAATAAAAAAGCCATGCCCTCAAGTAAATCACTTGAGGGCATGGCTTTAGCTTCACAATTCGTAAACGCGTGCTTCAAAAGGTAATAATTGTTTTGGGTCGCATTGCTGATAATTATGCAACAAGCAATGTGCTGTTTGCGGTTCGTCCCAGTAACAAGAATACTCGGTCAAATTAGTGATAACCAATATTGTCTTGTTTTCATTTGTACGTGTATAAGCGTAAATTGATTCATGACCGACGTCCTGCAACTCGTAATTTCCGTAAACGAGCACATCTTGCTGCTTACGTAACCAAATCATCTTCCGGTAAAACCACAGAACCGAATGTGGATCGCGAAGCTGTGCTGCTACATTAATTTTCTCATAATTCGGATTGACACGCAGCCAGGGTTCTCCGCTTGAGAACCCCGCGTTCGGACTGGCATCCCATTGCATCGGCGTTCGTGAATGATCACGACTTTGTGCTTTGATGATGGTCATCACCGCGTCGTGCTCCATGCCTTCCGAACGATTATTATGATACAAATTATGTGTTTGTATATCGTTGTAATGTGCAAGTTCTTCAAAGGGCGCGTTGGTCATGCCAATTTCCTGACCTTGATAGATAAACGGAGTGCCTTGCATGAAAAAATACATGCAGGCAATAGCCGTGGCACTTTCCCGCCAGTACTGTTGGTCATTGCCCCAAGAAGAGACAATTCGCGGCTTGTCGTGATTTTCAACGAAAAGTGCATTCCAACCTTGGCCTTCCACCGCTTTTTGCCATTTGGTCAATACTTCTTTTAACTTAGGCACGTCGATACCGGTTGTTGAATCCGTATCCCATAGCCCCATGCTTTCAAATTGAAATACCATATTGAATTTCCCATCGTCCTCTGAAATCCACTCGTTAATATCGCTTGCCTGGACCCCGTTCGCTTCGCCAACTGTCATAATGTCACGTTTCGCAAACGTCTCATCACGCAGTTCCGCAAGCAGCGGTTGAATGCCTTTGACATTCATCATTTTCTCCCAAGCCGGTACATACAAATTTTGTTGGGGGTCTTCAACGTCGCTCATGTCTTTTTTGATGTGGCTAATTGCATCTACACGGAAACCATCAATGCCTTTGTCTAACCACCAATTGACCATATCGTACAAAGCTTGCCGCACTTCTGGGTTTTCCCAGTTCAAGTCTGGCTGTTTTTTAGAGAACAAATGCAAATAATACTGCTTAGTTGCTTGATCGTATTCCCAAGCACTACCACCGAAAATACTTTCCCAGTTGGTTGGCTCATCGCTCCAAATATACCAATCACGTTTGTCATTATCTGTTGATGTACGTGATTCCATAAACCACGGATGCTCATCGCTTGTATGATTGATCACCAAATCAATAATAAGTTTCATGCCTCGTGCGTGTACTTCTTCAAGCAAGCGATCAAAATCCGCCATCGTTCCAAACTCATCCATAATTTCCTGATAGTCGCTTATGTCATAGCCATTGTCATCGTTGGGTGATTTATACATCGGACAAATCCAAATCACATCAATCCCAAGGTCTTTCAAATAATCTAGCTTGCTGGTTACGCCGTTGATATCACCTACGCCGTCTCCAGTTGAATCCTGAAAACTTCTCGGATACACTTGATACGCAACTGCTTCTTTCCACCATTTTCTGTTCATAACTGATCCCTCACAAAGACCTTGGTCATTCTCCCCATCAATCGGCCTTGACCTAATCTGAAGATGTCCAAACGCCTATCTCAACTTTTTTCTATTCCATCGTCCAGCAACATTTTTCTAGAAAAATTAATTATAAGTTGATAGTGTAGCAGAATTCGCAAAAAATTACCAAGGCAGTAAACCGAACATTTCATAGATATTGTCTTGTGCGCTCACCTTCTTTCCTTTAAATATCTTCTCAATATAACCGCTGTGATCATATCAAAACTTAGATCTTGCTATTTTTTCTCTATTAATTGGATGAACCCGTTATCATTTAACGATATAGCTGATTTGTGACCAGACTTTCGCTCTTTTAAGTTAATGGTTGATCAGAATCCATAGTTGAATGTTATTTCTTTCTCACTGTATTTGATTAGAACAAAAATTCCTTTAGCTAAAATAAGGACATTATTACTGACATCGCTTTTAACTTCTCATAATTCGGGAATAGTAAAGTATCTGGAAAGGATGATTACGAATGAAAAACAAATTAGCGGCCGCATTACTCGCTATTTTCCTTGGCGACTTTGGGGCACATAAATTTTATCTTGGGAAGCCGGGCATGGGAATCCTTTATCTGTTATTCTTTTGGACAGGTATTCCTGCAGTAATCGGGATTATTGAAGGCATTCTATATCTTCTGCAATCTGAAGAAAACTTTCAAGAGAAACATGGTAGATCTTAAAGGAGGATATCTCGTTTGCACTTAGAACCGATTCCTGACCATATAAAAAAAGAGTTGAAGATTTTGTTCGTCGGGTTTAATCCGAGCATTCGATCTTCTGAAACCGGCTTTCACTACGCTAGTCCGAATAACCGATTTTGGAAGATTCTTTTCGAAGCTGGCTTGACACCTCGGAAATACCTACCTGAAGAAAACAGTAAGCTGCTGGCTCTCGGCTATGGTTTAACAAATATTGTGGCACGACCGACCAAAGAAGCGGCAGAGATTTCAAAAGAAGAATATGCACAAGGGGCTAGCTTACTAGCAGCAAAAATTAAACAGCTGCAACCAAAAGCTGTCTGCTTTGTCGGCAAAGGTGTCTATCAGCAGTTTAGCCAAAGAAAAGCCGTTTCGTGGGGTGCTCAAAAAGAACCGGTCATTCCGGGCATTGTCGAATATGTAGCACCATCTTCGAGCGGACTCGTCCGTTTAAAGATGAAAGACATTGTCGAAATATACAGTGGCTTGAATACCTACAAATAAAAACGACCTTTCTCTTATGACAAGAGGAGGGTCGTTTTATTCGTGCTCCATTTTCTATAACAGCATTAAAATTTTTCGGACCGTGTTGACGTTGCGAACAGTGACATGGCGATAAAGGGTAGTTCCTGCAACCTTGACCATTCCACTAGTTGAAACTTTGTCTTTATTAACCGACCAAAGAATGGCCCCCGGAACGTAAAAGACGCGGTCAACTTCCTTGTGGATGGTCAGTCTGTCTAGCACTGCTTCATGATCAACATCCTGCCATAGAAACAAGACATCACTTTTCATCTGTGAATCGTTTGTCCACTGTTCCGGAATGGCTTGCGCAATTTTCCGGAACGCTTCTGCACTGTAAATCAATAGATGGATTCGCAAATTGAAATGGCTATAGATTGTTTCCTCTAATCGTTCTGCCAGTTGTTCTTCAGAATGATTAGGATTGGCAAAAATGATATTGCCTGAATTGATATAGGTCATAACCGATGACATGCCTAGTTCTTCAAAGGCTTGCTTTAACAGCTTCATATCTATTTTGTTCTTGCCACCCACATTGATTCCTCGTAGTAATGCCACATATAACACCGCATTCCTCTCCTCACATGCTACTCATGAAAACCGGTATCTTTCATAATTTTTGTAAATGCGTGCTCTTGAATCGATTTTTCAAGCGTCTCAATCAATCGATTTAATTCTGTAGAAAACTGGCCGTAATCAGCTTGTGAGAGTACTAGTTTTAATAGACGACTCACAGAAAAAACAGTCGCTCCACTCAAACTGCCTTTTGACATTGCCAGTCTTTCTTCGAGAGCACCTAGTTCTACAGGATGCGGAAGGCGGAAGCGGTAGAGTACTTCTTCATGTGCAGATTTATTGCGATACGGAAAAACAATACGCAAAATAGCATCTAATTCGTTTGCCTCTAAATGGATTGCTCGGTATTCTTCACTGTATTCATTGGCAAAATCAGCTGCAATTTGGTCACGTAGTTTTTCATCAATTACTGTGTAAAAATGTGTGGTTTGTCCAAGTGACAAGAAATTGACGAGCACCCATAGCGGTACATTTTTGTGCTTGTCATAAAATTCACGGATGGCTGGATACCTTACTTTGTCTCGCTTTTTATGACTTTTGATTAGATTGGCAAGTGTTGAAATAATGCGGTCACGCTCATGATGATGCTGGCTGTCGTGACTATAATTGACAGGGTTAAGAAAACTTTCTTTCTCTCTAAACTTCTCTGAAAAACGATATGCCACTTTTGATTTTATATTTTTTTCAAACTTCAACAGTTCGTTTAGCAATAGCAATCGTAAATTCCGGTCAAAACTGTGCAGTGCTTGAAGATGACTAAATTTTGTACCTTCTTTGTAACGTTCAAGACCGTGTGGATTGAGTCGCTCATCATGCTCCAAAAACGGTTCTTTATAGCCATCAACCAATGCGTAATAATTTTCACGAGACAAAATTCGTTTCGCAGCTGCTTGATCAGATACGTCCAAGCCTCGTTCCTCAAGAATTTTCAACTGCTCGCCGTGTGTAGCAAAATCTTTCACATGTCTCATCCTTTGCGTATTGTTCTTATGCCTAACTATAAGTGACGCGGCCAAATCTATAAATACCTTCCAAATAAAAAAACAGCTATTCCCCAATTTTCTACGTTAGGAATAGCCGTTTGTTATTCGTTCTGCTTACTCATGTTTAATTTAATCCGTGGCTAACCATAGCATCTGCTACTTTTTTAAAGCCCGCGATGTTAGCTCCGACAATCAAGTTGCCTGGCGAACCGTATTGCGCTGCTGTCTCTGTGCACGTTTGATAAATACTTTTCATTACCTGTAACAGTTTTTCATCAACTTCTTCAGCCGACCAGGAATAACGCATGCTGTTTTGAGACATTTCCATAGCAGACACCGCAACTCCACCTGCATTAGCGGCCTTAGCCGGTGCAAATAACACTTTGTTATGCGTCAGCACACGAACTGCTTCTTCTGTACACGGCATGTTAGCACCTTCTCCCACTGCCTTTACTGAGTTTTCGACCATCGCCTGGGCACTTTCTCTATCAATTTCATTTTGCGTGGCACATGGTAAAGCAATATCACATGGGATTTTCCAAATTTCTGACTTGTCTTTGCCATATTGAGCATTTGAATGATGCTCCAAGTAATGGTAAATTCTTTTTCTCTCCACTTCTTTTAACTGCTTAACCGTTTCAACATTAATGCCCTCAGGATCGTAAATATAACCTTCTGAGTCACTGCAGGCAATAACGGTCGCACCAAATTCGATTGCTTTTTCCATCGCGTAAATTGAAACATTTCCAGAACCGGAGACGACGACTTTACTGCCCTTAAATGAATGTCCCTGATCTTTTAACATTTCTTCAACAAAATACACCGTTCCATAACCCGTTGCTTCTTTGCGGATTAAGCTACCGCCATTTCCTGGATTTTTTCCAGTAAAGACACCCGCTTCTGAGGCATTCCGAAGGCGCTTGTATTGTCCAAACATATACCCGATTTCTCTTTTTCCGACGCCAATATCTCCAGCTGGAACATCAATATCAGGTCCGATGTGGCGCGTAAGTTCTGTCATAAAGCTTTGACAAAAACGCATAATTTCACGATCTGTTTTTCCTTTTGGATCAAAGTCAGAGCCCCCTTTACCGCCGCCGATTGGTAACCCAGTCAATGCATTTTTGAAAATTTGTTCAAACCCAAGAAACTTCACAACGCTTGCGGTTAAAGAAGGATGAAAACGCAAACCGCCTTTGAAAGGTCCGAGAGTACTATTGAACTGGACACGGTATCCCCGATTAACATGGACATTTCCAGCATCATCTTCCCATGTCACACGAAATGCGATAAATCGTTCTGGCTCTGAAATGCGTTCAAGAATTCCTTGTTCAACATATTCAGGATGTTGTTCGAAGACCGGCTGCAACGTATCGAACACTTCCCAAGTTGCTTGTAAAAATTCAGATTCTCCTGGATTTCGATCTCGAACTTTTTTATGTATACCTTGTATATATTCATAAGATGATTGCTGCTTAATTGGATTTTCCTGCCGTATAAATGTCAATTGCATTCAATCTCCTTTTTAAAAACAGCAACTAACTGTATAATTATTCGCTATTTTTAATATTTTCCTTTCATTATACAAACAGTTTTAAGCTAGCGCAAATCAATATTTTACTATAGTAGCTAATTAATTGGTGCCTCATCGGTCAAGTCAAAAAAGAGAGCGCTATCATTCGCATTAATTCCACGTTTTTTTTTTATATCGCACAAAAATATTTTTGAAAATAAAAATTGTTCTCTTTAAAATTTCTGTTTTTTAACTGTGTTTTAGTATTATTCAGCAAAACGGGTATACCTTAAACAAAGCTGTGTTGCTCCGGATGATGACCACTTTCGATGCATGAGTCGGTGAATACGTACAAAAGGAGTGAGCGTGTTGAAGAAATTATCAATAAGTGCTTGTTTAGTCTTAATGCTGTCCTTGGCAATTCCTGTTCAAGCTGCTTCCGATTTAGCGACGTCTCATTTGTTTTATGAAGAAATCAGTTACTTAGTAGATCGCGATGTCTTAAGCGGTTATCCTGATGGTACGATGCGTCCCGATACAGGGGTAACACGTGCAGAAGCTGTTATTATGATGGGCCGCTTGAAAGGATTTGATCGTACACAACGGAATACAGGATTTTCAGACGTCCCTTCTTCTCACAAAGCCAGTGGTTACATTGCAGCAGCTGCAGAAGCGAAGTTGATCAAAGGTTATCCAGACGGCAGCTACCGTCCGAACAACACCATCACACGTGCCGAAATGGCGTTTATTTTGTCTCGATTGTATATTGTTCCGTTCCGCGCAGATATTAGCTTTACCGACGTTTCACGTAATATGAAGGTATACGAACCTATACAGAAAATATTAGCAGCTAACATTACCATCGGTTACCCAGATAATACCTTCCGTCCAAACGATACAGTCACGCGTGGCCAATTTGCTGCATTTTTGGCGCGGGGACTCGAACCGAAGTTTAAAAATGACGCAACGATCAAACAGTCTTATTTAAGAGACAAAACAAAAACCTATGTGTACGATACAGAATTTGGTGTCGAACGTCACGTTTATAATTATGTGCCTTCCCGAAATGGGTTAGCGATGGGTTATATTTGGAGCATTAACACGAAAGATGACATTCTCATAACAGATTCAGTGGAATTCGAGACCTCTACTCACTATACATTTGGCATGCCTTATTCGGAGTCCTATACCGAGCTTGAGTACCCTGTTAAAATCGGACAAAATTGGTATATGAACACGATGTACGCGGCTCCACGCGAAGTCACCAACATCGGGGTTACAGTCAAAACACCTTATCGAACGTTCACAAACGCAGTGGAAGTAACGGTTGCGGCTAATTCTGAGCTTTTGGAAAAAGGTCATATCTACTATATGGTGGAAGGTTTTGGAGAAGTAAAATCGGTGGACTTGGACGGCACCATAACAAAAGAATTGATTGCGATTGAATGAAAATCGGACATTCAAAACGCCAACTGCTCGCTTTGCGTTGATTAATTGCACGGAGCTCAGGACGGAAAAACGACAATCTCTCTAAAGAAGAGCCCACGCTAAAAACAGAAGTTCTTTAAAGTCATAAAAGCTCGCAGACAACTAGTTGTCTGCGAGCTTTTTTATAGCTGTATGTTTTCTTATTTAAAATCCACTGTATCATTTATTTCTTTACGGTCTTTTTCTATGTCCTTATTGGTCAATTTCTTCACAAACGTTTTAACGGACTTTACCGTATTGCCAGAGTCCCAATACTCAGCCGAATCAGCATCAACGCGAATCAACACGACATTCGGATCGTCATAAGTAGTATCCAGCATCTTATCAAAAATCGGATTCCAGTATTCCTTTTTCTTCGCTGCATCTTCAATAAACTCAGCAGTTCCGCTAATAGATACATAAGATTTCCCTGCATAGGCTAAATTGATGGTTGGATTGCTAATGATTTCATCGTATTTTTCCGTATCTTTCATTGTGAGGAACCACAAATTACCATCAAATTCTACTTCCTGTGTTTGCATAGGACGCGAAATAATTTTGTTATCAGTAGAAATGGTTGTGAACATCGCTACCTTAATATCCTTAATCAAGTCATTAACTGTTTTAATGGCCTGTAGATCGTTTGTTGTCTCGTTCACCATATTATTTATTCCTCCTACATTAAGTTGAATTAAAGTTAGATGGTTATACTTCTAGATTTCCCTGTATTCGGTTCTCTAAACGTCATTGCCTTTTCCGTAAGTATTCTAGTATGTAGAAAAACTAAAAATAAATTTATAAAAATACCCATTCACTTATAAGAATTCCTCTCACTTGTTTCGTCAAACTATCAATACCAATATGGTTATCTCTTATAAAATCAACAACTAACTAAAACTATTTAAAAGTATTTTATTTTTCTCTTGTAATTTGATTATTCAATAATGTATAGTCTATACAGGAATGAATAAAGGAGGACAGTCATGAATACTTTATTTCTGCTTCCCAATACGAACGAAGAAATTATCAACACTTATGATGAAGACATTATTGTTACTACACGAGAAGGTCGTATTATCAAAGCTTCTACTTGCAGTGGTGAGCAATATGGAGTACCTGCTGAAGAACTACTTGGAAAATCGGTCTATGATTTAGAAGCAGCTGGAATCTTCTCTCCTGCCATTACGCCACTCGTTTTAAAGCAAAAGAAAAAAGTTGTTTTGCTCCAAAATACACCTTCTGGGAAAAAGGTCTTGATCACTGGCATTCCACTTTTTAATGATAATGGCGATGTAGAGTTTGTCGTCAGTTATTCTTACGATATGTCACAGTTGATGGTTATGAAGGAATATTTAGAGAATCTGGAATCGGAAATGTCCAAGGTAAAAGGGGAACTGGCTCATCTACGAAACCAACAGCTTCATGTTGAAGGCTATGTCATGGAAAGTCCTTCTTCTAAACGTGCACTCCAAACAGCCATCAAAATGGCGCAACTTGAAGTTCCGGTTGTTATTTACGGTGAACCTGGCACCGGTAAAACATCATTAGCTAAGTTTATCCATGCACAAAGCGATCGACGTGAAGAAGCATTTATCGAAGTCCATTGCAGCGCTATCCCCGAATCGGTGTTTGAAATCAGTTTTACCGGACTTGACGGAGAAGGCTACATAAACTTAGCTGCTCGAGGCACGCTTGTGCTCAATGAAGTGGAACAGCTCTCAGCTGCTTCTCAGGCCACCCTGTTTAACGTTTTGCAGCAGCCACACGAGGCACGCATAATTGCCATCAGCACGGTTTCAATTGAAGAGGCCGTCATTGCTGGGAACTTCCGTGAAGACTTGTTTTACTTTTTGCATTTAGCTTCGATTGAATTAAAAGCGCTAAGAGAACGTCCAGATGATTTAGATCAGTTTATCCATCGCGTTCTTGAAGAACTCAATATCAACTACAAAAATCGAAAAACGATTTCTGATGACTTCTACTTTCATGCGCTACAACTTTCTTGGAAAGGCAATTTCCGAGAGTTGCGCAATGTACTAGAACGTAGCTTTATCGAAAGTGAATCTGCACTGATTACGCTCGATGACCTCCCGATTACTTATCAGCCAGATTCCAGTGAACGTATCGGCTTTGAACTTGATGGCCAGACGCTTCCACATATTTTAGAATCTGTCGAAAAGAAAGTGTTACTAAATGCACAAAAACGCTACAGAACAACGACTGAAATGGCTCATATTCTCGGCATTAGCCAGCCTTCGGTTGTTCGTAAACTAAAAAAATACACAAACATCACTTAAGGAGGAACTTATATGACATTGCTTCAAAGCGAAAAAAAGAAAATTGAATCTGTCGACACATGGAAATTCTTAATTCCTTCTATTATAGGTGCGCTATTATTCTTATGCCCTATCTCTTACAATGATGAAATCACGATTGGTGTCGGTATTTTGGCATCTTTCCTCTTAACAACATTCGGTGATATAATTCCTGCATTTATTGTTTTTTTACTTGGTTTTTCCGCACTTGCTAGCGTACTTGCAACGATTACAAAACCTGCTTTCGTTCAAAATTCACCTTTTTTACGCACTACGTTTATTAATGGACCATTTGGTTTAATCGTTCGTGTTCTTGCTTTTGCATTTGGCTTTATGACTTTTTATGAAATTGGCCCTGAAATCATTTCTTCAAGAGCTACGGGAGGCGTTGTGCTTTATGACTTAGCCCCTGTCCTACTCACCTGGTTTTTGTTTGCTGGAATTTTATTGCCGTTACTAGTTGAATTTGGCTTAATGGAATTTGTCGGTACCTTGCTCAACAAATTCATGAGACCTGTCTTCACCTTGCCTGGCCGTTCCTCAATCGATGCGATGGCATCATGGATGGGCGCTGCACCTGTTGGAGTTTTGGTAACAATGAAGCAATACGATGAAGGCAATTATACCGGACGTGAAGCTTCGGTCATTGCCACTACGTTTTCAATCGCTTCTGTGGCGTTTAGTTTAGTAGTTGCCAATGTCGTCGGCATCGGACATTTGTTCTTTCCTTTTTACCTAGCTGTATCGGTTGCTTGTTTAGTAGCTGCCATCATTATGCCGCGCATCCCACCTTTATCTCGTAAAAAAGACGACTATTATGCGCCAGTTGGCAAACAAATTGACGATACCATTCCTGAAGGTGCACCGCTTTTACAATGGGGTTTTGACGAAGCTCGTCGTAAAGCAAGCAGCGCGGCAAGCCCGAAAAAACTTGCACAAATCGGCATTGAGACGGTACTGGATATATGGCTAGCGCTAATCCCACTCGTTATTGCTCTTGGTACTGTGGCATTGATCGTCGCAGAATACACACCATTATTCAAAATCATTTCTTATCCACTGATTCCCGTACTGACCTTATTCGGCTTACCCGAAGCCGCCGAAGCCGCTCCTACGTTCTTAGTTGGATTCGCAGATATGTTCTTGCCTGCTGTACTAGGTGCAGGTATCGAGAGTGAATTGACTCGCTTTGTGCTAGCTGGTGTTTCGTTAACGCAAATCATCTATATGTCTGAAATCGGCATTTTGATTTTACGTTCGAACATCCCAGTAAAATTCTGGGAACTGGCTGTAATTTTCGTATTACGTACCATCATCACTTTACCAATTCTTGTGTTGTTCGGTCATTTGTTTGTTTAATAAAAAAGCGCTACTCCTAGGAATGTACATTCCTAGGAGTAGCGCTTTTTTACTCACTTTGCCCAATGATGAAAGAAGAAATAAGACAAGATGAGCACAATGACAATGATGGAAAGGATGAGCATGGGCACAAAACCAAAGGTAGCTTCCATTAGAACTCCTCCTCCTTTTCCCTTTAGCATACTCTCTTTTATTTGAGAATGATACAAAATAAGACTGATTTTTCAGTTTAATTAAAAAGTATAAACCATAATTTTTATTCTGTATTTTTACTATTCTTTTCTCAGTTTCTGAGGAGTACTTTATACATAAAATAATAGCCTTATATGTCACGACGTGATATAGTCGAGATGTGACATATGAGAAAGAGGGTTTCTTATGGATATTCAAAAAATGTTAAAAAAATATGTACCTATGACTGAGACCGCTTTTTATATTCTATTGTCTTTAACTGAACCTCGACATGGCTACGGCATTGTTAAACACGTAGAAGAAATTACAACAAGTCGACTGCGTCTTGGATCAGGTACTGTATATGGAACCTTGACAAAGATGCAAAAAGATGGAGTGATCGTCGTTTTTGCGGATGAACAGCGAAAAATTGTTTACGAAATCACTGATACTGGAAAACAACTCATACACGAAGAAATAAGAAGACTGAAAGAGTTACATCAAAATGCACTGACTTTTGAGGAGGATTTCCAATGAAGAAAATGTACAATCCTTTCTGGAGCTACGATGTTATTAAAACAGAGCAATGGCTATCAAAAATGGCACATAGCGGACTAACCTTTGCAGAATTGAATCGCTGGACGCGCTGCTTCTACTTTACTGAGACCCCCACAAATTCACGAATTTATCGAATTGCTTATGACAAATTAAAATCGCCTATCCTTCCAAAAACGCTGCAAGTTGAGGGTTGGAAAGCTATTGCCACTAAAGGGAAATGGCAAGTCACAACAAATAATCGACCTGAACAAACGATTAGAAACTTTCCAACTCGAGATGGTGTTATTAAACACAACCAAACGATTACGTATCTTTTTTATGGACTTTTGTTTTATTTAATAAGTGTACTAATTGCACCCATTTCTTTAGCTTTTTCCTACTTGTTCACGGATGAATCGATTGTTGTAGAAGAAAGCCCTTATTGGATTGTGACGTATTTGTTCTTTGCATTAGCTATTGGTTTAGTTTTGCTAGGCATTTATTCAATTATTAAAATTACGAAAACGAATAATATCCTTAAAAATTCACAAGTTATTAGAGCTACTACTCAACTAAATAATGGCATTGATACGCAAGCAGAAAAGCATTTGAAACGCTCAGGACGCTGGGTGACAAAAATTCGATTAGGCTGGATGTATTCTCCTGATAAACTCGAAAAATGGCTAGAGTCGATGGAACAGCAGGGACTTAATTTATATCGCGTCAGTAAAATTGGAACTGTTTTTCATTTTACGAAAGGCCAGCCTCGCTATATCGCTTACCGAGTCGACTATCAAAGACAACCGCCTGCAGGCTATTTTTCGATTCATAGAGAAGCCGGCTGGCGTGATTGTTTTGTCTCCTATTCTAATTTAGAAAACTGGACTATTTGGAGCCAGGAGTACAAAGAAAATCAACAGCGACCACAGCTATATAGCGATTATTTCACTCGGATCAAACAAGCTAAAAAAATAGTTTTTACTTATACAGCCTTCTTTTTACCTTTTACACTTTTGTATCTTTACTTCCTAGTTAACAACTTGAATAGACAAACGGAGCTATCTCAATGGTTATCATGGGGAACTTTCGTATTTATGCTATGCATCACTATTTACGGATCCTTGTTAGTCAAACTATGGACGTATTACATCCGATTGAAAAAGCAAGCTACTACTTGAAACAGTTGAATTGGGAACATGTTTATTCTCTAATCAATAGCGCAACATTCAAGGAAATACTACAAGAGAATCAAAAATCCACTCACACTATTAGCTGTGAGTGGATTTTCTTCTATAGGAAAAACGGAATAAATACGCTAGCTAATAGTAAAATCAGCGCACCCCCAAGACGAGAGGAAATCTGTGCAAATGGCATTAATTCCATTCTTCTTGCCGCAGATAGTACAGCGACGTCACCCGTACCGCCCATGTTCGCCATGCAAAGACCAGCTGTAATGGCCGCTTCAATTGGATAGAAGCCCATAAATTTCCCGATAATGCCTGAACCGATAACCGCTCCTATAACTACTGCCAGAACGATCAGAACATATTCTACACTTAATGCATTTAAAACAGCCGCTAAATCTGTATAAGCGACACCAATACCAATCAACAGAGCATTGGTCCAGTTTCTAGCGACAAATTCGTACCACTGACTTGCTCCTTCAACGATAATTTCCGGCATAACATTCGCCACTTTTAGACCTGCCACCAAAATAATCATAATTGCGTATGGATGCAAAGGGATAAAGTCGCCTAAAAGATTTCCTAACATGTAAAAGGAGACTGCAGCCAAGACACCGATACCCATTTTGGACAGGTTATATTGTGGTACTTCTTTTTTCTCATAATGAAATCCTCTGATTAATTGTCCATTACCTGTCAAACTCGGGTATTTCTTACCAACAATGTTCAATACACTCGCAAGAATGATCGCAAAAACGTTACCAAGTGCCAATGCCGGCACCAGAATTGATAAGTAATAACCAGGCTCGTTTCCAAGCATCTCGGAGTAAACCTGTGACATCGGCACGGCACCTGCACCCATGCCTCCTCCCATAATTGGCATGGCTATGACCAGTACAGCATCTTGTATACTAAATCCGAGTAACATGCCGACAAGCGCTGCGAGTAAGACTGCACCTGCAACTGCTGCGAGTAGCGGCAAAGCGTAACGAACACCCGCTTTCACCAGTACTTTCGACTCCATCCCCAGAATACTTCCAGTAATCAAAGCCGCTATATAAAAGTTCAGGAAGTCTCCGTCTTTCATAAATTCCGTAATGAGCGTAGTAGTGGTTTCCGGCATTAACCCGCTATAGACCATATAAGCTGAACCAAATATGGCTACAATTGCACCGCCACCTAAGAACGTTCGAACAATTGGCGTATGGTCTCCAATCCAGCCAAGTAGTTCCCCTAGGACCATGATGATCAATAGCGCTCCAATCATACCTGCTGGCAAGTTATCTGTATACATAGCGTAAAGAGCAATTGCCGCAAAAACTCCAAACCACAAAATTGGGATATTAAAAATTGATAGCGTTCCTAAGCTTTTTTTCATCGGCAAATCGGCTGGAACTGTTCGTTTACTTTCTTCCATTTCTATCAGCTCCATTCTATGTTCTTTTGTTATTCACCCAACTTTTTAGCTTTTCATTGTTTTTCTTAATAACTGATAAACGCATAAGGGTAAGCGCTTTCAACTGTTAATTCTTATCTTAATTAAATAGTCAGAAAACAAATACCTTATAAAACTATTGAAGTTATTGTAATTAAAAAAAGTAGCCAAATTGGCTACTTTTACAAATAAGGTGTTACACTATTTCGATTTGATTTTTTTACTACGTATCGGTAAATTGGTCGGCCGATTCCATAAACAAGATTTTCTTCAAGAAAATCAATTTGGGTCAAGAATTTTAAATATTTTCTTACCGATACTCTTGAGATATGGCTAATTTCTGCGACATCTTCTGTAGAAAACGTTTCTGACTCTACTTGAAGTATTACTTCAACAACTTTTTTTAACGTCGTTCTTGTCATTCCTTTTGGTATTGTTGCGAATTTCCCCGATTTTTGAGTATCGTTGTTTTTCTGTAGCATTTGATCAAGTTCCTGCTGACTTACTTTATCTCTGTTATCCAGTCCAAAATAATGACTTTTGTATTGCAAAAGCGCTTCTTGAAAGCGACTAAATTCAAAAGGCTTTATTAAGTAATCGATAGCACCAAGTCTGAGTGCTTGTTGAACTTGACTGATGTTAGAAGCTGCGGTGATGAACACAACATCTAAATCCTTTTTTCCTTCGCGAAGCTGTCTTAAAAAATCTAATCCGTTCATTCCTGGCATATGAATATCGAGCAGCAGCAAGTCCACTTCTACTGCTGCTAACATTTCAATCGCCTCCTTCGTATCTGCTGCATGGCCAATCACCGTAAAGCCTTCTACTTTTGCAACGTATTGGCGGTTTAGTTCTGCCACCATGGGGTCATCTTCTATGATCATGACGTTAATCATTACACTCACCTCCTGCTTCATATGGAACGATAATTGAAAATACAGCTCCGTCTCGTTCTGACATAATATCGATTGAACCTTCCAGTTTTTCAACACTATTTTTCGTAAGATAAAGACCGAATCCCCGATTTTCTCCTTTTTTAGAAGAGACACCTTTCGAAAAAATAGTCTCTTCCCTGTTTCGTGGAATCCCAGGACCTGAATCCGCTACGGTCATCTCTAGCAAATTATCAATATAAGAAAGCTCCATGGTGATGAGCTTTCGTTCACTTTCCATCACACTGTCAATTGCATTGTCGACGATATTTCCAAGAATAGTAATGATTTCATGTGTAACAGCTGGATCTTCTGGGCATGGAATTTCCGTTTCACATTGAATGGTAAGTTCGACATGCGCTTCTCTTGCATAACTGATCTTCCCAATGATAAATCCTGAAAGAACAGGATCTTTAATATAGTGTGTGACAGCAGCGACTTCATGAGCCTGATGATCAGTTAGTTTGGAAATAAATTGCTTTACTTGTTCATATTCTTCAAGTTTTATCATACCCAGTAACACATGCAACTGATTCATAAATTCATGTGATTGTGCCCTTAAAGTATCTGCATATAGTCGGACACCTGTCAGCTGTTCCGCCAATAAATTTACTTCTGTTTTTTCTCGAAATGTGGCAATTGCTCCTATCACTTGGTCATTCACTACTAACGGTATGCGGTTTGAAATTACAGAGATACCATTAAACTTTTGCTCTTGATCCAAATCTGGCTGTTTTTGATTTAGTATTTGTTCTAACATAGCACCCGGTAAAAATTCGTTACTATCCATACCAATCGGTTCCTCGTCCATTAATCCCGCCTCATAAAAAAGCCGTCTTGCCGACTTATTGACTAAGACGATTTTCGAATCTGCATCAATCGCTATAATCCCTTCGTAAACTGATTCCAGCATCTGATTTCGCTCTTCGTGAATGCGTGCAATTGCATATGGTTCCAATCCAAACAAACTTTTCTTGATATACCAAGCAAGCCAGAAAGCACCAATAATTCCAATCAGCAAGCCGACAGCCGAGCCCATCAAAATCTTGATTTGATTTTGCCAAATAGCCGATTGGACTTCTTCTAGTGAAATTCCAACTGCTACAGCGCCGATTTGTTTTCCTTTTGTATCCATGATAGGTGTGAATGAACGTAGAGATTTGCCAAGTGTACCTTCTGAGCGCGACGTATAATCCTCACCTACAAGCACCTGTTTCTCATCTCCACCCATAAAAAACTTTCCAATCTGTTGTGAATCAGGGTGTGATTTTCGTATTCCTTCCATATCCATAACGACAATAAACAGTACATCTGTGGCTTTTTGAATGGTCGTTGCATAATCTTGAATCTCTGTTTCCATTTCAGTAGACAATAAGCCGTTGCGTATAACTTGAGATTCCGCAACTATACGCGAAATGTTGACAGCTTTTTCTTCTAATTGATTTTCTATACTTTCGCTTGTTGTCTCGGTAATAAGAAGAATAGTAATCATCAACGAAATCAGTACCACTAGACAGATAAAGAAGATGATGATGGAACTCAGTTTAAAGCGTGGTAAAGTCATTAGTTACCGCTCCGTTCTAGTTTTATTGACTATGTAAGTTCCATATTTTTCTTTTATAGACTGTTTTTCGCGCTTTAAGCCAAGCGTGATTTGGAGAGGTCCAGTTTTTTGACTTTCTTAAAAAACAATTAAAACTGACTTGGCAGTTGTACATTCCATATTTCTATGATTTCAAGATCCCAGAAATATTCGTAACAGTCTCGACTTACTCTTTTGCTATTTTACTATATAAGTAGAATAGCAGTTCAGCTTTTTTACCGCTTTTACACCAACAGAAAAACCCACTGCTAGGATTTCTGATATCCTAGCAGTGGGTTTTTTGTTTATGAAACTAGCTTTTGCCCGCAATTCGGACAGAACTTGGCCCCTTCGTTTTTCTGGCCGCAGTTCGGACAGAATTTTGGTGCTGGCTTATCGTTAGCACCTGATTGTGTTGCTGAATCCATAGAACCTGTACCCGCTGTATTTTGCTGCTTTCTGGACTCTTGTTCTTTCTGACCGTCCATCATTTCTTTGGCAATGTTCATTCCCATCATCATACCTGCCATGTCAGAGGCTGCATTGGACCCAGATGACTTGCCCATGGCATCGGCCACTGAAATCTGTTGGTATTTGGCGACGTCCCCGACCATTCCGTGTGATGCGCTTTTGTTAATCATATCCTGAATTTCCTTCGGATAATTAAAGCTCATCACTTGGAAGCCTGTCACTTTTAAGCCATCTTCCATCAATTGCATATTCAAATCGTCTTGAATGCCTTGTCCAATTTCATGCGCATTGGCTTGCAAATTGAACATGTCCTTGCCTTCTTTACTAATCCATCTCATCAAGAGTTGATCCAAAATCGCCGTAATCCGGATTTTCACATCGTCAACGATGTAGCTATCTCGAACGCCTGCAATTTTATCGATCAAGCCGATATAATCGCTTACTGTAAACTGGAACGTTCCATTTGCACGAATTGGCATACCGCCTGGCAACTGTGGGGATGGGATATTAATTGGATTTTGCGTCCCCCATCGAACCGTAAATTCTTTTGTATTGACGAACAATACCTCTACACGCATACCGCTATTAAAGCCAAAACGAAAGCCTTTTAAGGTCGACAAAAATGGCACGATTTGTGATTCGATATCGTACTCGCCTTCCTCTTCAAAAATCCCTTCGATTTTGCCATTATTCATAAAGACGGCATCCTGACCTGGACGAATAATTAACTTACTCCCTTTTTTCACTTCATTATTCGTCCACTTCCAGAAAATCTGATCTTCCCTAAATTCTTCCCATTCCACTACATCTGAAAATTGATTGCCAAAAAAACCCATTCTTCGTTTCTCCTCCTTTTCTATCATCTGTTTTTAAAATTTACGACCGCCTCCACTGAAAGAAGCGCCGCCTCCCGTACTTCCGCCCCCACCAAAGCCTCCGCCGCTTCCACTGTTAGCCTTCGGAACTTTACGACGGGAAACGGTTTTATTGCGAAATTGGTCACGCGTACCGGTCACTTTTGTATGATCCCCATCAAAATAAGTACTAGCAGTCGTTGTTACACGTCCACCAGAATTGTATAACATGAATCCGACAACACCTGTCGCCAGTAACAACGCAATTAGCAGCTGAAACCAGCTTTTAAGAAGAATGTTTTCCGGATTGACACCTGGTCGATATTCCATATAGCGGCTTGATGTAGTGACGGTCTCCTGAAAAGCATCTGCATAGTCGCCGTTTTGCATTTCGGGAACAATTCGATCTAGTACCAAATCGACCCGCTTATTATCTAGTGATGTTTCTGCCGTACCAAAGCCCGCTAAGTAAACATCGCGTGTGGCAATGTTCATCGTCAGCAGCACCGCATTTTTTTGATTGTTTTCTACAGACCATGCATCATAAAAATCACCCATGTCCTCCATAATCGACAACGATTTTTCATCTACCAAAGTTAAGAACAGGAAGTCCGTATCTTGCTCATCACTGTATTTTGTTGCCACAGCTTCTAATTCTGCGATTTCTGATTCACTAAGCAAATTAGCGTTATCGTAAACATGTTGATCCACTGCAGCAAATGCAGTGACTCCAGTTATAGTCACCAGTATTAGCAATAAGTAAAGAGTTTTAAGCCATGTACCTTGAAAAGCCTTCACCATAGAACACCTCCTACAGCGAACGCAACCACTTTCATGACTGCAAAAACGGAAGCCGCAATACCGGTAAACCAAGCTGCAACTTTAAATCCACTAATTGGCGGTTTACCGACTACCTTACCGGTTTGACCGTTCATCGCAAAAGTATGTTCCTTATTGTCGAAATCATAATAAACCATCCACACAGGAAACAACGTATAGTAGACGTTTTTCTTATTCGTCAGAATTTGCTTATGGGTATAGCTGACAGTCGAATAGCCTGAAATGGTGCTGCCTATGTACGAATCGATATAAGGGACGATCTTCGACTCGATCCGTGAGTACAGCGCTTCTTCGTCATAATCGTATTTTTCGGCAAGAAAGCCTGCCAAATAAGGCATCTTGAAATCTTTCAATTCTTCGTAATTATAAGGTTCCAGCTTGTCCATCAATTCGTCGTCCATTTTTTCCGAGGCATCTGCTGGAACTTTTAAATAGCTAAGGTCTATTTCTCTACGAATATCATAAAAATCAGTCTCTGTGTAGATCGTATCGCCCGACGTATAGCTATGCACTCTAGTCGCAAGCGCTGCCACATCCGCTGTGCCATCAATGTCGTACAGCCAGAACGGCACATACATACCGGTCATTTTTTTAATGCGGTCACCACTGGTAAAACCTCTTGGTGTCAATCGCCCATTATTCGTCCATTTTCGAAATGCAGCGACAGCTTCATCTTTGCTAATCGTAAAAGGAATTACTTTGGCCGGAGCCAGGTCACCTGTTAATCTGTCTGCAAGTAACACGGGTGCTCCACAAAAACTGCAATGTGTCGCAGTAGTTTGTGCTTCGGTCAAAATAACGGCGCCGCAGTTTTCACAGTGATATTCTTTCGCTTCTTGTGGATCAAATTTTCGTAAGATATTGGTTTCAGGAAACGTCTCAATGTTGTCCTGCCTGCCACAGTTCGAACAAGACAGGTGCCCTGACTCACTATCAAACGCCATGTCTGAACCACAGTTCGGACATTTATACTGAATGACCATCTTTTACGCCCCTTTCAACTTAAAGGAACTTCTTACACTGCACATATCATTCATTTTTGCCCAACTGACTTTTCAATGCTTCTAGTTCATCGTCTACATTAATGCCTGCTTTTAGCGATTCCAATTCATCGTCGACAGATGTGTCGCTATCGTATTTCGAAGCCAAATCTTTAATATCTGTTTCCGATCCTTTGTTGAGTTCGGTCATAGCAATGGCTTCGTCAAGTTCTTGGTTGATCTTCTGCTCCATTTTATCAAAAGCAGAAATCCGCTCGCCTGCACCGTCTACTGAAGAAGCAAAATCATTCATGCGTTTTTGTGTCTTTGCAACTGCAGCTTTGCCTTTTAGCTCTGAACGGCGAGATTCAAGTTCTCCAATGTCCGACTCTAACTTGTCATGCATTTGGCGCATTTGTTGTGTATTGGCCGCTGCGAGTTCAACGGCTGTTCCTTTGTCTGTTACTCTTTCAGAAAGCTCTGCTTTTCGTTGCAAAAACTTCCGCGCATCGTCTTCATTGCCTGCTTCTAAAGCTTTTACGGCATAGCGCTGCATGTCGTCAATCTCTTGTTCAACCTCTGACAGTTCGCGGCGTTCGCGTTTTTCAGCTGCCATAATTGCGGCTGTTTCCGATTTCACTTTTCCTAAATCACTGTTCAAATCACGTAAATACTGATCAATCATTTTCTCAGGATCTTCTGCTTTGTCTAGTAAAGCGTTAATATTACTCGTCATAATATCTTTAAAACGTTTTAAAATTTCCATCATCATTCTCCTCTTTGTATAGTTTTTCTTTACTTCCAATATTCACTGTAGCTATAGCGATGAAAAAACTTCTCCATTCTAGTATAACGCATTAATCGACTCATTTAATCTGTAACGAAAGAGAATTCAGTCTTTTCTATTTTTCAAAACTAAACCAACCTGATGAAAAGAAAAAAAGCTGGTAACCCCTTTGCAAAACTTGACTGCCATTCGCTCAGGGGCTTCCAACTTTAAAACAAATCCTTAGCGGCTAGTTGTCGGATCGGCTTGATGCTCCCAAGCAGGTAAAGTTTTCGACAACGCCTTATCTTCTTTATAACCTAAAGCATATTCTGCTTGCATGATTGTATGAATTTCTCGTGTTCCTTCGTAAATAACAGGTGCTTTGGAATTGCGCAAATAACGGCTGACTGGATATTCATCGGAATAACCATAAGCTCCATGTATTTGGAAAGCATCGTCCGCTGCTTGATTGGCAAAATCACAAGCCTGCCATTTTGCTAAAGACGTTTCACGTGTATTGCGTTTTCCTGTATTTTTTAATTCACCTGCACGGTAAACGAGCAAACGGCTCATCTGGAATCCTGCTTCCATTTTTGCAATCATTTGTTGAACCAACTGATGTCTACCGATTTCTTTACCGAATGTCTGACGCTCGTGACAATAACTCACACTTGCCTCAAGACATGCCATAATTTGCCCAACTGCTCCAGCGGCAACCGTAAATCGACCGTTATCTAGTGCCGACATCGCAATTTTAAATCCTTCGCCTTCTTGCCCTAACAAATTTTCTTTCGGTACTTTAACATCCTCAAAAAACAGTTCTCCTGTATTTCCTGCTCGTATGCCATGTTTTCCTTTAATTGCCTTCGAGGAAAATCCTGGCCACGTACGTTCGACAATAAAGGCAGAAATCGCTCCATGCTTTTGTGATTGGTCGCCCGTGTAAGCAAAGACGAGAAAATAATCTGCCACATCACATAAAGAAATCCACGTTTTCTGGCCGTTTAACACGTAATGATCGCCTTGTTTCACAGCAGTCGATTTCATAGCTGCAACATCCGATCCGGCTTCTGGTTCCGTCAATCCAAAAGCACCCATCTTTTCCCCTTTTGCTTGTGGGATTAAGTACTGCTGCTTTTGTTGTTCTGTTCCCCATTGAAGAATGGTTAAGCTATTTAATCCCGTATGGACAGAAACGGCAGTACGGAAAGCCGTGTCTCCACGTTCAAGTTCTTCGCAAACGATTGCTAGCGAATTGTAATCCATGCCACTGCCTCCGTATGCTTCGGGAATACAGACACCCATCAATCCAAGCTTTGCCAATTTTTCATAAATCGCTGGATCTGATTTACCTGCTCGGTCCCAGTCTTCAATAAATGGCATGATTTCTTTGTCGACAAAGTTTCGTGTCGTGCTGCGCAACATGTCTTGTTCTTCTGTGAATGAAAAATTCATCGTCAATCTCCCCTTACTAATAAAGTGAATTACGTAATAGAATATTGCCCTAAAATCTCTTCATTATGTTCTCCCACATTTGGCGGATGACGTTCCATTTTGACCGGTGTCCGCGACAACTTTAGCGGACTGCCTATCAATTTAATTTTTCCAGCTGTCGGATGATTTTGTTCAATGAACATATCACGTGCTTGAAGCTGTGGATCATGGATCATTTCCGCTATCGTCTGAATGGGTCCGGCTGGGATGTTATTTTTTATGCATATAGCCTGCCAATACACTGTTTTTTGTGTCAACAAAGCTTCCTGCAATAATGGCACAAGGCTGTCACGGTTCTTTACTCGTTTCGGGTTGCTGTCGTAACGTTCGTCCACTGCGTACTGGGGTTTCCCTAAAACCGTACACAGTGCCTGAAATTGCTGATCTGTGCCAACAGCAATAACCATTTCTCCATCAGCTGTTCGGAATGTCTGATAAGGAACGATGTTGGCATGCGCATTGCCTAGAGCTGTTGGTATGTGTTCGTCCATTAAATAATTGCTACCGATGTTCACTAACGCACTAACCGCTGTATCATACAAAGAGATATCTAGCTTTTGTCCTTTTCCTGAGTGAACGCGCTCGAGCACTGCCGCCTGTATGCCAATACAGGCATACAATCCAGTCAGTATGTCGACAATCGCAACGCCTGATTTTTGAGGCCCTGACTCATTCGTACCCGTTATGCTCATAAGTCCGCTCATCGCTTGGATAATGAAATCATAACCTGGTAAATGTCGGTTAGGTCCTGTTTCGCCAAAACCCGTGATCGAACAGAATACGATAGCTGGATTAATAAGCGATAATGTCTCATAACCCAGTCCCAAGCGTTCCATCGTACCGGTCTTGAAATTACTAACGACCACGTCACTTTCTGCTACAAGATTTTTAATAGTAGCGACACCTTCTGCTGTTTTCAAATCAACAGTAATGGCTTTTTTGTTGCGATTGACGCTCAGGTAATAAGCACTGACCCCTTTTTGAAAAGGAGGACCCCATTTACGGGTTTCATCGCTGCCACCGGGCGCTTCCACTTTGATTACTTCTGCCCCGAGATCTCCTAAAATCATCGTGCAATAAGGACCAGCCAGAACGCGTGATAAATCGAGTATCTTCATGCCTGCCAATGCTCCTGCCACGTTCACCTCTCCTTTCCCTGCAACTGCCATGCAAAAAAGCCAGCCAAAAAAGACAACAGCAAAACTGCTTGTCTGAATGGACTGGCTTTTATCTACGTATGAAACTCCTGAAAAGAAATTTCAGCAGACTAGGCAGCATAATTTTTTTCGTATCGTACAGATCGTGCGAGATAAACGCTGTAACGTTTTAACACGACTCTTAGTATCACTGTAATACAGAACACAGGGTTTGTAAATCGAAAAGAGTGTTTAATCTGACTATTCATCACTTTCTCCAGACTAACTAAATAGTCCGGTTTTCTCCATTTCGTTTATGGGGCGCCTCTTTAGAATAATCTTTCGCTTTCTCCATTTCATCTGTAGCGTCTTCGTAATTAGTCGCCTCACTGTCGCTGTCGAAAGCTTCTTTTGTTTTCTTGACGGCTTTATCAATTACCGATTGTGAAGGAGCCGATTGTTGTTCAGGAGTTTTTCCTGCTGTGCCTTTTCTCGCCATTCTAATCACTCCGATTCCAAAGATTTACTTGTTGTATACCCAACAAAACTGAAGCTAACCTCTTTATTGCTGCTTCTGCTAAGATTCAGTTTTTGATAGTTTACTGTTATTTTTAAGATGACCGGGAGCTTCCTTTATAGCTTTCATAATGCTTAAAAAGGTCTTTCAATGCAGAAGCCAAAGCATTTCCTGCTTTTCCAAGATAATGAGCCTTTATATCTGCTAATGGTTTTTCAATACCGTCTTGCAAACTATAGCCTCTCAGTAACTGTTGGACAAACTCTTGGCCGTGAGCTGTTGCCAATGTGCAGCTTGCCGATACAATCACACTGTAATTCTTATCAATTTCTGCAGTAATGGTCAACGTTTCATATATATTTTGAGCGGCCATCCCCGCTGGAAGTCTAGCATGACCCGCGATAAAAAGAGTATTCATTCGATATCTTCTCCTTTTAGTTTAACTTTACCATACTGTCTCTATGATATTGAAAAAGAGCAATAACTCAAAAAAACTTTCTTTATTGTTAAAATCGTGCATTCGAATTTGGTTTTTTTTGTACAGAGGACTATGATATGAATATCTTTTACATACTCTAAAAGAATGGCGGGTGGAAATCATGAACAATACAGGTCAGAGTAATATTAAAGTGGTCATCGGTGGATTATTGCTAGCGATTTTAGTCGCAGCCATGGACAATACGATTGTCACCACTGCCCTTCCTTCTATTGTCGGGGAGCTTGGCGGTGTCGATAAATTTGTCTGGGTAACTTCTGCATATCTAGTTGCACAAATGGCAGGTATGCCTATTTTCGGTAAATTATCCGATATGTATGGTCGCAAACGATTTTTTATGTTCGGGCTACTTGTTTTTATGATTGGTTCAATGTTATGTGGCACCGCCGATACCATTAACGAATTGATTATTTTCCGTGCGATTCAAGGAATCGGTGGCGGAGCGTTAATGCCAATTGCGTTTACGATTATGTTTGATATCGTACCGTTAAAAGATCGCGGGAAAATGAGCGGCATGTTCGGTGCAGTTTTCGGCATCTCCAGTGTATTTGGTCCTCTTCTTGGTGCTTACATTACAGAATACATTAACTGGACGTGGGTATTTTATATTAACATCCCACTTGGCTTGATTGCCTTTATCATGGTCGCCTTTTTCTATAAAGAGTCACTCGAGCGCTCTAAAGGGAAAATTGACTGGCTAGGTGCTGCTACATTAGTTGGCGCGGTCGTTTCTTTAATGTTCGCAGTTGAACTAGGTGGTAAAGAATTCGCTTGGATGTCCCTTCAAAGCTTTGCCTTGTTTGCAAGTTTTGTCATACTCACGATTGTTTTTGTTATCGCTGAGCGTCGTGCTGTAGAACCCGTTATCGACTTTAGCATGTTTAAAGAGCGATTGTTTGCGACGAGTGGGCTAATTTCCATTTTTAGTGGTGCTGCTTTTATCACAGCTTCTGTTTATATTCCTTTTTATATTCAAGGTGTGCAAGGTGGCGATGCGACGAATGCCGGATTCGTGCTCTTGCCGATGATGGTTGGATCGGTTGTCAGTGCCTCTATTGGCGGTGCATTAATGACGAGATTCACATATCGTTCTTTCTTAGTTCCCACTCTTGCTTTGTTGACAATTGGAATGATTTTGTTAGCGACACTGTCTGTTGATACACCACGATTTATGGTTGTCGTGTTTATGATTTTGGTAGGACTTGGCATTGGGGCTTCGTTTTCCGTCATCCCTTCAGCTGCGATTCATCCATTTTCTATTCGTAAACGAGGAGCTGCAACATCTACAGTGAGCTTTTTGCGTACATTCGGAATGACCATCGGGATCACTGTTTTTGGAATTATTCAAAGCCACTTATTCAGTCGGAACTTAACAAAGCAGTTTGGAACTGAAGCTGCTCGTTTTTCAGGAGATTCTCGTGCTCTACTATCTCCCGAAGCGCGTGCAAATATCCCTACTGACATAACAGATCAATTGATAAGTGCATTATCTTCTTCAATTTCGAGCACATTCTTCTGGGCGATTGTTCCCGCTTTCTTAGCGCTATTAACTGCCTTTCTGATGAGTAAAGAAAAACTTGGAGATAAAATCGAATAACTATTCCACACCCATCATGCGTATCATATCCCGTTTTAAGTAGTCTTTACGCGCTGCTTAAAACGTTTTTTATTGAAAAAACTTTCATTGTTAATTGACAACTAACTCATTACGATATATGGTTATATACATAAGTATACAACCATATATCCTAACACGATCATAGGAGGTGTTTTTAATGAACAATGCGTTTGATTCGAGCAAGCCGATTTTTTTGCAAATTCGTACATTAATTGAAGATCAGATTGTCAATGATCAGCTTCAAGAAGGTGATCAAGCACCATCGACCAATCAACTTGTTAATTTTTACAAAATTAATCATGCGACCATTTCGAAAGGGATTAACCAGTTAGTAGATGAAAAAATCTTGTTTAAGAAAAGAGGGATTGGCATGTTTGTAGCAGAAGGGGCAAAACAAACATTAATAAGACAACGTAAAAAAGCATTTGTTGATAATTACGTCAAAAGCCTTGTTCAAGAAGCGCAAAAACTAGGAATTACAGAAACAGAAGTCATTGAATTGATCAAAAACACGAAAGGAAGTGAAATCTGATGGCCGCTGAGGTGAATCTAAGTAATGTCACAGTAACATTCGGAAAGTTTGAAGCGTTAAAGAATATTTCATTGACACTTGAGCCCGGGAAAATCCACGGACTGATCGGTCGCAATGGTGCTGGAAAGACCACTCTTCTTTCTTTGGTTGCGGCTTTCCGTGAGCCAACACAAGGTCAAGTAGAAATTGATGGCGAACCTGTCTTTGAAAATCCTAACAAGATGCAGCAAATTGCTTTTCTTTACGAAAAAAATTACAGCGAAGAAGATGATAAGATTCCGGTTATACTAGAGTTTTCTAAACGGTATCGCCCGAATTACGATGAAAAGTATGCTAATTATTTATTGCAACGCTTCCATCTACCACTAGACAAACCGATTAGTAAATTATCAAAAGGAATGCAGTCGGCTCTCACTGTGGTCATCGGCTTGGCTAGTCGTTCGCCATTAACCATTTTCGATGAAGTATATCTCGGAATGGACGCCCCTACTCGTGAAATTTTTTATCAGGAAATCTTAGCAGACCAAGAGACGCATCCTCGAACCTTTATTCTTTCTACTCACTTGATTTCAGAAATGGAGTATCTTTTTGATCAAATTGTCATTCTCGATCAAGGTCGTCTAATACTGAATGATGATTATGAAAGCATTTCTGCTCAAGGCGTTTCTATTACAGGAGCAACCGATCAAGTCGATGCCTTTGTCTCAGACAGAAAAATACTAAACGAGCAAAAACTAGGCACTACGAAATCTGTCATGTTCTACGGAACAATTTCAGAACAAGAACGACTTACTGCTCAAAAACAAGGCCTTGAAGTTGGTCCTTTGTCATTGCAAGATCTATTTATTCATCTAACAGAGGAGGTGCGTTGACGTGACGCAAGTCAAACTCTACTCAAAAGTCGCAGTCGACCTTTTTTACGAACAGGTTAAATGGAGTATTTGGTTTTTCTTCTTTGTTACGGCTGCTCATGTTATTGGATTGGTTATTGCATCAAAAAATAATGCCAGTATTCAAGGGTTTTTCGCCTTTTCAACCTATTCTGTTGCTATTTTTATGTTGGTGTGCGGAATTATCGCAGCATATAGTTTTTTAGGCTATTATGTTCAACAAGGCATTACTCGTAAGGACTTGTATGCCGGAACGGTTATTTCCACATTTTTCTTGGCGCTGGCTGTTACTCTTATTCCACTTGCGCTTAACGGCATTGAGCATTTAATTTCCACTTTTGTGACACTGCCTATTGATGCAAACACTTATATGATATTCGATCTAGCGACAGGTTGGTTTTCAGCATCAGGTATGTTCTTCTTAGATATCTTTACGTTTTACCTGATTGGCTGGCTGATCGGCATTGGTTATTACCGTTTCGGATGGCTTATTGGTTTTGGCTTTATTGCAATTGCGATGGGAGCTCTCAGTCTAAATAGTTTTTTTTGGACCGGCAGTTCGATGATTCCATGGATTCCCTTTATTTCTATAGAAGTTAGCATTACACTAGCAACAGTGGGATCATTGATGCTAATCACACTACTGCTAGTAGCTATCAGATTGCTGACAAAACGCATTCCGATAAAAATGTGAAAAAAACGTTTTGCTTTTCTGCATCTCGATTTACTCAACTACCTTATGGAGGTCATATCTTGGAAAAAACATGGAGTCTTCGTTTAATACGCTTTTCAGCAGTTTTTGGATTGTTTGGTACGTTTCTTGGTTCGCAAATGGCAGGTGAAATGGATTATGCCCTACGTCCAATTCACGCACACATCCTGCTCGTTGGCTGGCTTTCAGTCTTTGCTTGGGGGATCTTTTACCGCGTCTATACCATCCGTTTCAAAAAGTTAGTTGCGATTCACAGTGTACTCGCGATGGTTGGAGCTTTCACGCTTACTGGGGGTATGTGGCTATACACTATCAACCCATTTAATTGGAATGAAACCTTGGTCATGATTTTATTCATCGTAGGTGGCAGTTTGTTGTTGCTCGCATTTTTGCTGTTCTTAATCATTACCTTTTTAACAGAAAAAGAATAGAAAGCAAAAACCCCTGGCAGAAAAGCACGTTTTTCTGCCAGGGGTTTTATTTTTAGATTATCCAAAAATCGCTTTCCCACTTTCCATGTCAATCGGCAGCGACGAATGTTCATGAACAATACGCCAAGAATCGTCTATTTTTTCCATAACAAAAGTAAACCGATTGCTCATCTTTCTCAATTCCTTACCTGTCTGGTCTAAAGCTGCAAAGCTAACAGAGCCATGAACATAAGCCATTTCTGCATTTTCTTTTCCTGCTTCTTTGTGAATTTCTACCCCAAGCTTCATCTCTTCTTCAGCCAATCTACGAAACCATTCTATCACCATCGTACTCCACTGCTCTATTCCATGGTATTCCCACTCTTCCCAGCAATCAAAAACATGAACATTTGGTGCATAGCTTAAAAGGAATTTCTCCACATCTTGCTCGTAAACAGCATCCCGGTAGTTTTGAAGTACATCTTGAACATCAGTGAACATAAAGCTCCTCCTCTAGTTCGTTTTCTATTCGTTTTCTAGTTAGTATCTTTCGCTAAATTCAGTAAGATGTCCTGCATGGATCAGTTTACTTTGCGTAAAATCATCTTTTCAAACACAAAAAACCCACGAACTTCCTTAGAGGAATTTCGTGGGTGTAATCACCCTTCTACTGCTACATTGCTAGTTTTAGCTGCGTTCTTTTTATAAAGTATGGTCGCTACAATCAGTATGACCAATATCAACTGACCGCTCAGCGTTTCTACAGATGGATAAAATCCGATGACATTAATGACAGGCAAATCAGCAAGAATATGAGTTGGCAACACATTGGTTAATTGCAAGGTATGAATACTCGCGCCAATAATTTTAAATGCTAACAGGTAAATGAAGACAGTTGCTACACCAAAAAATAAGTGCATCGGTATCTTTTTACTGGCTTTTGCAAAAAAGAAAGCTGCTGCTACTAGTATCAGTAGCGCAAGGACGATTCCCAAACTAAAATCGAAGGTCGACATTTTCGGTGCAATGCCCATATAAAACACGACCGTTTCTGCCCCTTCTCTAAATACCGTCAAAAAACTCAAGACCGTCATGGCCAAAACGCTTTGTGTGGATAACGCTTGGTTCATTTGTTTTGCAATGTATTGATTCCATGCAGTGACAGTTGATTTGCTGTGAAGCCATACACCAACACCTAGCATCATCGCTGCCGCAAGTAGGCCAATATAGCCTTCCATTACTTCGCGACTGGCATCAATGGTTCCGGACTGAAGCAGCGTAGACATCAATACTGCAGCAAGGATACTCACCGCAATACCCGCTGCCGCTCCGATATAGACATAATGCTGCATATGTTGCTGACCCGCTTTTTTCAAGAACGCAATCAACGCAGAAATAATGAGCAACGCTTCTAATCCTTCACGTAACAAGATCAAGGCAGAGTCCCAAAAACTGTATTCCGTATCTTGTTGGATAAAATTGATTTGTTGTTTTAAAGAAGCAATCTTCTCAACAACTGCAGAAACTTGTACTTCGTCACGAGTCAAATCACTCACAAGAAGAGGGAGTTCCGCTTCAATTTCGCTGTACAAGCCGGCGTTTTTTGTGCGAATTTCGCCTTCGACACTTGGCCAAATTGTGATGAATTTCTTCAACGCCTCTGCAGCTTGGTCAAACTCTTTTTCTTCAATTGAAGCTTCACTTTTTTCTAACAAGCCAATCAAAGTTGCTAAAGAATAAGTAGTCGTTGCAGTTGATTCTTTTATTTTTCCAGCAGCAAAATTTTGAATCGTTTGATCAAGTGCTTCAACCTGCTCACTAAATGCCGCAACATCAAGACTATCTTCAGCTAAAGAAATCCGCATAAAGGACATTTGTGTTTCTACTTGCCCATAGGCTGCAATGCTCTGCTCTTGAACAACTCGCTCATTTTTCGACCAAACCCCCAGAAAAACTGAATACGCATCTTGAATTTCTTGTGTGTTTCCAGAATCGACTGCTGTTTTTAAGTCAACGACAAATGGCTCTGTTGCTTGCAAAAAATCCTCTCGTCCCGCTTTTTCGTCAACGGGGTTTTCAGCTTTTTCGTAGGCGGTCAGTGCTTTTGATAGTCCGGTTAATGCAGTTAATCGCTCTTCACTGGTTGTTGCAACCAAAGCTTTTTCAAGCGAGTTCGTTACTGCTTGGGATTCCTCCCCTTCCGTAACGCTTAGCTGTTGCCATTCTTTTTGAAAATCTTCAATGGCCTCAACAGCTTTTACATCATCATCATTTTGAGTGCTCATAATCGCGTCGGTAATCGAAACATAGAAAAGACCAAAAGATTGTTCGGCAGAAGCATGATTATGAGCCGGAACCAATAGTAATACAATCGCTAGTAGAAGAATTTTAAAGTACGTTAAAAAGTTTCTCACCAATATAGCTCCCTTTTTGTATACCAGGGAAGCAAGCGAAAATACCGCTACCTCGATGGGTAATATATTCATTCAGTTTATCCGCACGTCCTAATGCATTTTGAATATTGATAAACTGCTTTGGATTTTTCTGAAACGAAATGAATAATAAGCCTGCATCATATGCGCCTGTTTCATCGATCAATCCACTGGAATAAGAAAAGCCTCTTCTCAAAATCCGATCTTTCACTTTCCGCGCAAGTGCCATATGTGAGTCGGCTGGAATATGCGGATTGCCACTAGCATCTTTCGCATTTAAATCGACTTCGTCAAATTCTTTCTTTTTACCAATTGGAGCGCCGCTGTCACGATGTCTTCCAAAAGTTGCTTCTTGTCCTTGCAATGAAGTTCGATCCCATGTCTCTAAATGCATCTGAATTTTGCGGACGACTAAATAAGTTCCGTTAGTCATCCAGCCTGTTGATTCATTAGGTTGAACCCATACAACTTCCTTCATATCAACAGCGCTTTTCGGACTTGGGTTGACGGTTCCATCTTTAAAGGCAAATAAATTTCGGGGCGTTTCTTTTTTATCTTTTACTTTAGGTGTCGATGTAAATCCTGTCTGTGTCCATTTTAATGTCACTTTTCCTGTAGCAGCACGCACTAAATTACGGACGGCATGAAACGCGACTTGTGGATCATCAGCGCATGCTTGTATACAAATATCCCCGCCTGCAAATTTATCGTCAATTTGGTCTTTAGGAAAATGAGGCAGCTCAGTCAATTCAGTTGGTCTCTTAGATCCAAGACCAAGCTTGTTGTTGTCGAATAACGATGGGCCAACGCCAAACGTAACGGTTAAGTTAGCAGCATCTAACTCCGCTGATTCACCGGTGTCTTTCGGTGGCGTAAATACCCCTTGAGAACTTTCTTCCAATCGTTCTCCGTTCATTAAACGTACGGCCAGAGGAGTCCACATCTTAAACAAGTCCTGTAACTCACTTTGTGACTCCACCAATACATTCAACGAAGCAAAGTAAATGTGCGTGGTGGTATCAGTTGTTATGCCTGACTGATGTTTTCCGTAAAACAAAACTTTGTTTTCAGCCGTTTGATCGTCATCAAGAATGTCAAAGCCAAAAGCTTTTGCCATGCCACCCATTCCAGAAGCAAGCACAGCAGCTCCTGCTGCACTTGCTCCTGTGATTTTCAGCATATGGCGTCTTGAAATTTTCTTTTCCAACCATTTTTCGTCTTTTTCAGTCATTACATTCACTCCATTATGATACCCATCCGACTAAGTGGTTCACCTAACTGGTTTACTGCTTCTGCTAATTGTTTCGTGTCTTCAGAAGTCAATTCCTCGTAAGAAACAAAACCATCTTCACCCGTTGCGTGTTTGTCTAATAGCCCATATAAAGCATCGAATTTTGCTTGCAAGTCTTCCGTAAGTGCCGCATCTTTCTTTTCGATTTCAGGTTCTAAAATGTGGAAGATCTTTTCTGCACCTTCGACATTTGCTTGAAAGTCATATAAGTCGGTATGAGAGAATATTTCTTCTTCGCCAGTAATTTTCGAAGTAGATACTTCATTCAACAAATCGACTGCGCCTGTCATCATTAAGTCTGGCGTCACTTCTACCGTTTCGACTCGAGCACGAAGTTCTTTCGTATCGACCAATAATTGATCCGCTACTTCTTCATAACCTTCTGTTGTATTTTCTACCCATAGGCCGTACTCAATTTTGTGGTAACCTGACCAGTCTTCTTCACCTTGACCGGCCTCTTCGATATCTGCAAGTCGAGCATCAATACGGGGATCTAAATCGCCAAAGCTTTCTGCAATTGGTTCCGATCGCTCGAAATACATACGTGCTTGTGGATAAATCGCTTTCGCAGTTTCAATATCCCCGCTTTTCACAGCTTCTGTAAATTTTTCTGTTTCTACTACAAATTGGTTCATTTGCTCAATCGCAAATTGTTTATAGGCATCTACTTCATTTTGTAAATCGATCGTTTCTGCAGCTACTTCAGGCTGTGAACTCGCTTCTTTTTCTGCACATCCTGCTAATGCAGCACTTATTAATATGGAAGATAGTAAAAATGGAGCTTTTTTCATGTATATCCCTCTTTCATCTTTTGTTTCTAATTAATAATGATAATCGTTATCAATGAAAAGTCAATGGGATTTGAATGGATATTAGTGACAGAGCAACAACTCTTACAAAAAAATATTATAACCCCTCTTTTCTCTCCTTACATAAGAGTGCCAGTTGCTTAGCTATTCAAAACCGTGCATAATTTAATAAAAGTCAGTTTGTAGAACGTCGAGAACGACAGGAGGAAAGCGCATGGCTAAGAAAAACGCATTAACAGCTGAACAGCGAGAAGAACTACTCGGTACGCTGAAAATCCGTTTCGAAGAAAATATCCAGCGTCACGACTGGATGCAGTGGGACGAAATCCAGAAAAAGTTGGAGACCCAGCCTGACAAGCTTTGGTCACTGCACGAAATGGAGCGAACTGGCGGAGAACCAGACGTCCTAGAGTTTGATGAGACAACAAGCAATTATGTCTTTTACGACTGTTCACCAGAAAGCCCGAGTGGTCGCCGAAGTATTTGCTATGATCAAAAGGCATTGGACGCTAGAAAGAAAAACAAACCTGACAACAATGCTCTGTCCATGGCTACTGCTATGGGTATTGAACTGCTGTCTGAAGATCAATACCGGGTATTGCAAAAACACGGTAGCTTTGATTTGAAAACATCAAGCTGGGTTCTGACACCTAAAGAAATCCGCGATCTCGGCGGCGCTCTGTTCTGTGATTTCCGCTATGGACAAGTCTTTTTGTACCATAACGGTGCGGACTCGTATTACGGAGCAAGAGGATTTAGAGGGTTTTTGAGAGTTTAACTAAATGCAAAAAGCATCCTAAAGACGGTGTAATCCGTCTTTAGGATGCTTTTTTGTTATCGTTACTCAGCTTCTTCTACTTTATCATTTTGATAGTTATAGTCAGCCGGATCAATTGGTGTAAATCCGTCAGGTGTGTAGAACCTCAGCAAGTCACTAGTAACTAATTGATCAGATAATTCCAGTTCGTAATTAGATTGTTGTTGGAATTTCTCTGCTTGCTCGAGTTGTGTATCTTCTAACGGCAATCCCGTTTTAGGGTTGTAATATTTTTCGCCGATTGAATAGATTTCAGGACTGACGTAATCGCCATTTCTAAATGTCACCAGTTCCTCGTGGTCTTCAGATAGTAAATCTGCACCAAAGTGAATGTAATTTTCTGTTTCAACGCCAAGCATGTGCATAACAGTCGGCAGAAGATCGATTTGTCCACCATAAGTATGGTCAACGCCGCCTTTCATACCTGGTACATGAATGAATAGTGGCACGCGCTGAAGATTAGCATTTTCAACTGGTGTAATTTCTTTTGATAGAATTTGTTCCATTGCTTGATTGTGATTATCGGAAATCCCGTAATGGTCACCGTACAAGACAACCATCGTGTTATCATCCAAACCAGACTCTTCTAGTTGCGTGAAAAACTGCTCGATTGCTTCATCTGCATAACGAGCCGTTTGGAAATAATTATCAACACTTGGATCGCCCGTTGTAGCTTTTCCAATTGTCGTCAAATCCTGATTGATGTGATAAGGGAAATGATGCGACACTGTCATTAATTTCGTGTAAAAAGGTTCTGGCAAGGTTTCTAATAGTTCACCTGATTGCTCAAAAAATGGCTTATCCATAACGCCGTATTCTGCCATGTCTTCTTCAGTCAAATTGGTATACGATTCGATGTCGAAGAAATGATCATAACCAAAGGATTTATAAATTTCCGAACGATTCCAAAACGTTCCGTTATTGCCATGGAACACAGCTGATGTATAACCTTTATCCTTCAATATTGCCGGAGCTGCTTGGTACGTATTCTGGCCTTTTGTTATAAATGCCGAGCCTTTTGGTAACCCATACAAAGAGTTTTCAAGCATGAATTCTGCATCTGATGTTTTACCTTGAGCTGTTTGATGGAAGAAATTATCGAAATACAATGTGTTTTGATCACCGATCAGTGAATTCAAGAACGGCGTCACTTCTTCCCCGTCCAGTTCATAGTCCAGCAAGAAGGTTTGGAACGATTCAAGATGTAGGTAAACAACGTTCATGTCTTCAGCAGCACCAAAATAGTCTTCGTTGGGCTTTGCGTAATTCGATTTTGTATAATTTAATACTTCAGTTTTATCATCGCTATCAGCAAGAACCCGTTGTGAAGAGGATTTCAAGGTTTCGACCGTGTCATAAAGCGCGTAATTGTACATACCTAAATATTTTACGATATAGCTTCGATCAAATCCACGCGTCAACAACTGTGGGCGATCTTTTTCCGCTAGAGCCAAGTTAAAGAACGAAATGGCTAACGCAATCGTAATAACCGGAAGAATAACTTTCGTCTTAAAATTTCCGGACTCTTTTTTAACTCGATTTGATCCTATAAGAATCGCGAGTACTATTACATCAACAAAGAATAGCACATCGGTTGGCTGGATTAATGTAATAATACTGCCGCCTAAATCACCGAAATTTTGCGTTTGAAACAAAGTTGGCAAGGTTATAAAATCACTAAAGAAACGGAAATACACGACGTTGGCATATAATAACACCGACATTAATGTGTAAATGAGTAGCAGCGACCAGTATTTTCGCGCCCCTTTAAAGAAGAACGACAAACTTAATAGGAGTAACGCGGACCCAAGTGGATTGATAAACAGCAGAAACTCTTGGAGCACTCCGTCAACATCTAGTTTAAATTGCATTTTCTGAGATACATAGGTTTTTATCCAGAGCATAGCGACTGCCAAAACGAACAGAGGCACATACTTGTTAACTATTTTTTTATTTAATGATTTACTCTTTTCCATATTGCACCTTCTCATTATTAGTATTCACAGGGACTTGGGGACGTTTGGTTAAAAATTTGAACCCAATAGCTTAAGTAAATTTCATGTAAAAATTATGACAAACTCTATTTTACTCTAATATACTAGAAAATGACAGCTTGTCGTTCTTTCAGAATATTCATTTAAACCAATAGAAAAAGACATAGTTTCAGTTTCGAAACCATGTCTGCTTTCTTCAACCTATTAAGTTAGTAGACGTCACTGCAGTAGAATTAGTTCCTCAACTTAAAGCTACTTTCTGTTCCTCCATCACTTTGCGCCATTTCACAAGCTCACGTGCTTCAATCTGCTGCTCCAACATTTCATCCCAACCGCCAGTTGCTGTATTCCAGACACGAGCATAAAAAATGTCCTGCTTTTCGTCGTATAATTGAAATTCAATGCACGGGAGATAATCTGTAATTTGTTCGATACATGCTGTAATGCCTGTAACGATTGTTTGGAAACCTGCTTCTTTTAAAGCTGATTTTTTCTCGAAAAGAAGTTGTTGCATGCGTTCTTTATTCAAACTGCCTTTTCCCGGATAGCGATACAACGGTAATGATTCTTCGGCTTCGGGATGTCTATTTTCTTCTGCTAACTTGTAGTTGTCGTGACTAGCACTATAGGCAATTACGGTTTCGTCACCTGCATTTTCTTCATCAAAAATACCTTGACTAAGATAATCATAGCCTTTGGTCGTTAACTTATAACCCGGCTTTTCTAGTTGGATCAATCCGGTCCGTTGCATTTTATCAATCAAGTCACGAATAAACAATTCTTCTACAAACAGCATTTCAGCCAAAGTCGCAGCTCGGCGAATATCCGCTTCTTGAAACGATAACAGCAGCATTTTCATTAAAATGTCCATCTTTAATCGCTTAACTTGGCTAAAGCTGACTTCGTATAATACACTTGGCAACTTCCATAGCTGTTCGTTGACGACGGTGACCTCTGGATTTTCTGCTACAGTTGATCGTAGCTCTTTTATCAATTCGTCCACATCGTCACCCCTTGCTGCTTTCTAAGGTCTTTAAGCCATCTGTCTTTTTCACGACTGCTAATACATGCTTGTACATTTTTTTGGTTTCTGTTTGCTTGGCCCGTTCTGTAAACATCTGAGAACTACCGACAAGTACCAGTAATTCTTTGGCACGTGACAATGCGACGTTCAATCGCCGATAGTCTTTCGCAAAGCCAATATCGCCATGCTTGTTTTGGTTGTTGCGCACCATACTTAGTACGATGATGTCTCTTTCACTTCCTTGGAAACGGTCGACTGTGCCTGTTCGAACCGTTAAATGTGGCAACTGTAGCTCTTGGTCAATCATTCGCTGAAGTCGTTTTACTTGTTCCCCGTAAAAACTAATGACGCCAATACTTTTTTGTTGGTCTAGAGCGATTCGTCCAGCTTGTTTCGCTTCACCAGCTGCTTTATTCAATTCTACCAATAACGAACGGATTTCCTGAATTTCCGCTGCGTTGTACAAGCTCTTGCCTCCGTTCATGCGTTCTTCAAAATATGCCGATTCGTTTGGCAAATCAAGCCACATCAGATGATTGCTACGCTTCACGGTGGTTGATTCGAGTAAATGGTCACGCTCTTTGTCAGAATCCTCAATGCCACATTGCAGCTGGTCGTTTTCTAACTGGTAAAATGGCGAAATGGTTTCCATAATGTCTTCGTGCATTCGGTACTGAATGGCCAACATCGTTTTATTGGCTGCTGGTAGATTTTTATACAATCGTTCAAACAACGATTCCTCAAGTAACTTCTCAAGCTCTTTCTTTTCTTCAAAACCGTTGTCTTCATCAATCATTTCTTGAAGCGTTTCCTCTAATGTGTCATTGCCAAGAAGTGGTGGCAATTGATGATGGTCACCGACTAAAATAATCTTTTGGCCTTTGAGCATGGGCAGTAATAATTCGGGCGGCGTGGCTTTGGATACTTCATCAATGATAACGACATCAAACTCGGGATAGTTGTCGATAAAATCTTTGCGTGCCGAAGCAACACAAGTCGTACCAATAACGTTGGCATGCTTAATATACATTTTTCGGATTTCGTCCAAATCGTGCTCGCTCGCTCCTACTAGTAAATCCAGCCATTTTTTCTGTACCGATTGAAGCAGCGGTAAATTTTTCATTTCTTGCTTGAGCGATTCTTTTGTAAAGGACAAACTAGCTAGTTCTTTTGCCGTTCTTTCATAATCCTGTTCTGGATTTAAAGCTAGGACTTCACTCAAAGAATGCAACTCTTGTTCGTAGCTGGTTGCAACTGTTTTTAGTTGTTGGATTTCGACATCTACTTTGCCAATCTGGGCTTCTTTTTCTGCTAGTAAAGTTAGCTGTTGCGTGCGCTTAGCTTTATCGTTCTCAATTCTTTGTTGCGCTTGTTCCACTAAAGCTTGTTCTTTTTGCAACTCCACAAGTTCTGTTTTGTGTTGACGAATCGCGGCTTCTACATCAGCTGGCAAGTCCGCTGAGTTGGGCATTTGGCGGTAACGTTGTTCAAGCGGCGCTAGATCTTCTTCTAGCTTTTCTTGTTTTTCTAACCATTTTTCGTCCCACACACGATATTGTTCTTGCTGTTTTTTTAGTTCTTCGCATAATGCCTTTTTCAAGTCATCGAAAGCTCGCTTAGATTCAGCTGCATAGACGTCGACCGGTTTAAATTTTGCGCCTCTTCTCCACAAATTATGTTGCCGTCTGTACAACCCAATTAACGCTTTTTGTAAAATGGTCGGATCGTTGCGTTGTGTACTTTTCAAAACCGCTCTCAGCTTCTCTAAATACTCATCAATTTCAGCTGAACTATACGTTTCTGTTTTCAACAATGCTTGCTTTTTTAACTTATCTACAGAAATATCAACAGAAGTCAGTAGGTTTTCAATATACGTAATGGCGTTAGATACCAGCACGTTGTATTCGTTAAGCTTAGTCCAATCTGCCATATTTTCACGGTTGGCTTCTAGCCGATTCACTAAATAAGTAATAGCAGATGTTTCTTCAATTCGTTGAACTTTCATTACCTGAAGCAAGTCATCCATTTTTTTAATGCTATCCATATTCTCAACAGCTATTGCCTTTTGTTCAATAATCTCTGCCATTTGATCACGCTTTTCGGTAATCACTGCAATTTCTTGTCTTTTTACGACTAAGTCTTGTTCCAGTCTTTTCAAACCGAGTGCACGTTCAAGCAACTGTATAGTTTGTTGAATATGCTGTTCTTGCTGAAGTCTTTTGTCGCTGTCATGATGATCAGTAAATGCTGTGTCTCGGTGAATAGATGCATTAATTTTCTCGACAACTTGCGTTATCTCCTGGCTTTCAGAGGTCGTCTTGTCTTTTTGAAGTTCGAGAGCGTCTACCTTTTTTTGTTCACTATCAAGCAGTTGCTGAATTTTTTGTTGTTTAACTTGCGCTGCCTTTTTCTCTTCGACGGCTGTTGCCAAACTTTCATATAGCGGCTGCAACTTCTCAGTAGCTTGTTGGTTACTCGTTAGTTCACTTTCAAGCTGTGGTTTACGTTTTTCACGCATTTCGTATTGAGCCGTAATTTCTTTTAAGGTATGGTCTTTCCAATACTGACCGACATTTTCCTCAATAAATTTCTTGCCTTCTTCTTCGATGCTTTCCGTTCGTCCGACACGCAAAATCCGAATATCTTTGTTGGCCAGTAGCCTTCCAAGTGCGTTATCAACAGCTAAATTCGACTGCGAAGCGACAAGTGTTCGCAGTCCCTTTTTAGCATTTTGCAAGCAAATTTCCGAAATAACTGTAGTTTTCCCGGTACCCGGCGGACCTTGAATAACGTATAAGTCTTTCGCCGCCATTGCTCCCGACACCGCTCGTTGTTGGAACTCATTGAGTCGGTTATGGAAAGTTAAACGCTCTAAAGGTTGAAGTGGTTGGACTGGAGGCTTTTCTTCAAACAAGATTCGGTCTAGATTTGGATTTACCGCGAGACCTTTTTCAAGATTCGCAAATCCTTGCCGCAACCTTCTGATTTGGCTCAAGGCTGCGAAATTGCTGAAAACCACTTCTTTCTTATCGAGTGTTAACCCTTTTTCCCGTAGTTGCTTGACGATATAGCTTTGCAATTCTACTTCCACTGTTCGATTTGCCGCTTTAATAACCGTTCCAACATCCCCTGTAATTCCAGTGAGGCGCACTGTCAGGTTTTTCACCTGTTTCCATTGCGTCTCTTTTAACTGACAGCCTTTTAACGTAATACGGCTAAAATCATGGCTAAATGACAAGTTAGAAAAAGAAGTCTTCACGTCTGGTATGTCCATGCCACGCTCTTGAATTTTCAAATAGCCTTCCCAACTACCAATCCGTTTTTTAACATAATCTGAACTTTCTTTGGCTGGCGTCAACCGTTTGATCATATTGATCAAAGGCACTGACGCCGGTTCACGCGTTTTTTCAAACGTCAAGTTTGCCTCTCGTTGCCAATTAGTTCCGAGCGCCTGGTAGGATTTCCGTTGCGTCAAGTTAGTGATGAGCAAATGATGATTGGTAAAGACCCCGTGCAAAACAATCGAGGCTTCTGCTTTTTTGCCAGTCAATCGTGCGTTCTCCGACCTGTCCAAAATCAACGCAACCGAAAGCTCGCCATCCGCATTGGAAGGATAACGCTCGATAAACACCTTAAAGGCTTTGTCCGCAACAAAAAATGAGCGTTCGCTGATACCGAACACGCCCATTTTTTCCGCTGCCGTCTTAGTTAGTCGTACCGAAGTTTTATATGTTGCTGTCTGTGCATTCGTCATGTAATCACCTGTTCTTTGGAGCTGAAGAAATTTCAAATCGACGTATTTCGCCTGATCTGTTTTCATCTAATCATATCATCTATTTGAGCTTATGCGTTTTTTTAGTTGTGAATTTTACTAGACGCCTGAGATTTATTAACGAACAAACGGAGAATTTTTAATTACTCTCAGCTTAGCTTTAAATGACATCCGGTTATGTTTAGTAGAAGAAATAGCATATTTGAAGATCCAGCAATCAAGAAGAAACAGATACTCTTCCGTGTAAATTTTAATACTTACGTACACTCTTTCAAACACAAATGCCCCCTTCAAAAATGAAGGGGGCATTTAATCGTTTTATTTATTTTCTTACTCACATGGACGGATCAATTAAATCGTACCGTTATACACCAATCCACCATTGTTCACATCAATAATTTTAAGGTGCTGATCGTATTTCACAAAAATGGTTTTGTATTGTTTTTTTCCATCTTCGCTCACTAAGAACATAATGCGATTTCCTTGATTGTCAGTAGATAAGTGGAAAGTTAGTCCATCTGTGTTCACTTGATCAACAATCATGCCGTACTCCTCAAAAGAAGCTACATCAGCTGGCTCATTTGGATAATGACCATTATCTGAAGGATTGTCTTCCTCTTCTTCTTGCTCCACATTACCTGCATGTTGATCTAAGATTTCACCTTTTACTGCATCAACGTTAAATTCATACTCACTCGTATTGCTTGCGATTTCAATTTCATAATAATTGCCATCTTCTTCAAAAGAAAGTTCGACTTCTTGAACAGTTCCTTCTGTATGATCAAATGCAATTTCAAGTGCTCTTTCTGCAGTAATTCCAGGTTGCCCTACCGAATTACTGTCATTGGACGCTGCAAAAGCTGCTACTCCACCAAGACTCCCTACAACAACCGTACCTACTACTGTTCCAATCATAACTTTGTTTTTCAAAATTATTCCTCCTCTACTTGTTTTACACATTAAGCATAATCTTTGAAAATGAGCTGAGAATGAGAAGAACATTAAAATTTGATGAGAACTATCTATATGTTTACATAAAGTATTTATTAAGTTCCACTAATCTTTTCACAATAAAAACCCTTACGCCAAATATGCTAGCGTAAGGATTTCTCATTATAAAAGTACCAAATTTTTTTTCAATTCCTTCTTTATTTCTCCATCTGACAAATAATTCAATGCCCCACCAATAAAAATTTTACCGATATGTTGAATGGACATTTCGTCCACATCAAACTTAGGATGATGGTGAGGATAAACGGCATTTAGTTGAGGATTTCCTCCACCAACCATAAAGTAGGTGCCAGGCACTACTTGTTGATAGAAAGCGAAATCTTCACTGCCTGTCATTTTTTCTGCATCACTAACATTCTCAGTGCCTAATACCCATTTTGCAACTTCGCGAATGCGATCTGTTTCGGTCGCATCATTGAATATCGATGGACAGTCTCGAATGTAGTTGAACTTCACAGTTGCCCCCGCTGCTTCACAAGTAGATGTTGTTACTTGTTGCATAGCTTTTTCAATCACGTCACGCGTCTCTTCGTCAAATGTTCGAACTGTTCCTTTTAACGAAGCTGTATCCGGAATGATATTCGTTACACTCCCACTATGAATAGCTCCTACTGTTAATGCAGCTTGACGCATTGGGCTCACACGGCGGCTAATGATTTGCTGGTAGTTCACGACTAATTGACAAACTGTAACAAGCGCATCAACCGTCATATGTGGTGATGCACCATGTCCGCCAACACCTTGGACTTCCACGTAAAAATCATCTTGTGCTGAAGACGCATAGCCTTCAATCACTTGCGCGGTACCCACTGGTTCGTGTGACATAACATGAGCGCCATAAACCACATCTACTCCGTCAAGACAGCCGTCTTCTATCATAAATTGTGCACCACCAGGAGTTGTTTCTTCAGCAAATTGATGCAAGAACACAATAGTCCCTGGTATCTCTTCTTTGATTTCACTTAACACTTTCGCTACTCCAAGCAGCGTCGCCGTGTGTAGATCATGTCCACACGCGTGCATAGCTCCAGCTACTTGTGATTTGTATTCGACTTGTTTTTCGTCTTGAATTGGCAGTGCATCAAAGTCTGCACGAAGAGCAATTGTTTTTCCCGGTTTCCCACCTTTAAGATACCCGACAACACCCCGTCCACCTACGCCTGTTCGTACATCAAGCCCAAGTTCCGTTAAATATGCCGCTATTTTTTTCGGAGTCTCTACTTCTTCGTTTGATATTTCAGGATTCCTATGCAGTTCTCGTCGAATTTCAACTAACTCTGGATAAAGCTCTTCGTAACGCGTAAACAATTTATCAAGCAACAGATTGTCCTCCTTCTAATTTCAACTCTTCTATTACACCGGCCAGATAAAGAAATGAGCTACAGTTACGAAAATCAGGCTCAATACTGCTTGTACTAAGATTAAAGGCCATACCCATTTAAACCATTTAAGAATTGGTATTCCGGCCATAGCAAGCGCTGCAAACAACAAACCGTTCGTTGGAGAAAACATATTCGTAATGCCATCCCCCATTTGGAAAGCTAAGACCGCAGTTTGACGACTAACGCCAATCAAATCTGAGAGAGGTACCATAATCGGCATACTAAGCGCCGCTTGGCCACTGCCTGAAGCTACTGCAATATTCAACAGCGCTTGTGTAATAAACATTGCCCCAGCACTCAAACTCGCTGGAATAGTAGAGATCAAGCTTGAAATACTATAGAGAATTGTATCAATGATGAAACTTTCTTGAAGAATGACAACGGCAGCATAAGCGAGACCCACAATTAAGGCCCCAGTTGCCATTTCTTCGCAGCCTTTGACAAATGACTTGGTGATTTTGTTGAAGCCCATTCCATAAACAAGACCCATCACTAACGCCATAATAATAAAGAGCGCGGAAATTTCACCAATATACCAGCCAAATTGAATAACGGAATAAGCTAAAACCACAAGTGTCAGACCCAGTACGCTAAGAACTGCAACTTGTCTTTTAGTGATTTTCTCCATCCCCATCATGTTCCGGTCAATTTCACGCGCTTGGTCTACGTCGTAAACAATACTTTTGGTTGGATCTTTTTTCACTTTATTTGCATACAACATGACAAAAATGATCGCTGCAGCCATATAGACGAGCCAAAAACCGACACGTGGCAACATGCCAGAAAATAGTGGTAGTTCAGCTAATCCTTGAGCAACTCCAACAGTGAAGGGGTTCATAAATGCAGCGGTAAATCCAGCCGATACACCAATCAACACCATAGCAAGTCCGACCATTGAGTCATAGCCTAAAATCATAGCAAGTGGCACCATAATCATGACAAATGGAAATGCTTCTTCGAACATTCCAATTGTTGCACCACCTATGCCGAAGAAAATCATTACAATTGGAATCATGATCATTTCTTTTCCTTTTGTCTTCGCAGACAAGCTGGCAAACGCACCTTCGATTGCTTTTGTGTCACGAAACACATGGAATGCCCCACCTACAATAAAGATAAAGAAAATAATCGGTGCACTTTGCACCATTCCTTTATGAATGGCTTGAAACACAGTTAAAAATCCTGCCGGGTTTGAATCGATTTGTGCATACGATCCGTCAACAACGATCGTTTGCCCAGCATCGTTTGTTAATCGTTCATATTCACCTGCTGGAACAAAATAAGTCAAAATAGCCATAAACAAAATAACAATGAATAAAATATTAAACGGGTGAATTGCCTCTTTTTTCTTTTTCTCTTTCGTTGTTGCGTCAGTAACGATCGTCATTTTATTAGCTCCTTTTTTAGGGATTACAGATCACTACACTTCATCAATCACTACACTTCCCTCTCTGTCGTTATATAGTCGTTAAATGCTTTTACTAGATTACTATAGAAAGAAAAGTCAGTCAATAGAATTCAGATATATTGCATATCTAAATGAAAAACAAATAAGTTAGTTTAGATTCATTCGATACACCGAACGTGGACGTCCTTTGCTATAAGGCTGTTCTTCTCCAATTTGCAGAGCATAGCCTTCTTCAATTATTTTTTTCATTAGTCGCTCCGCACTGCGTCGACCAATTTCAAGATATTCTGAAAGTTGGACTGTCGTAAATCCTTCGTCATGACGCAATTTTGCAAACTCTTGGAGCTTTGTCACTGTAGCGACACTTAAATGCGTTTTACCTGCCACCTTCAACGTCTCCGTATCTTCAGTTTTGACTTGAAACGTTTTTACTAATTCATTAAGTGGCCCAATAATTTTCTTTTCAGCAGTCATAAAGAAAACACTGTGTTCCAATTTTTTTTGACGAGCATAAAACAATGCAGTCTGCGCATTTTCTTCAGCTTCTTTCGCGGTCATACCTGCGCCACAACCGATATGAATAACCAACTGTTGAACCTCGCTAAAATGGTTCAACAATTTCTGTAATCTTTCACTATACAAGAAAAGTTCCATGCTTCCGATAGTCCCATAAACTATAAATTGTCCCGGTGATTTTTTTTGAATAGGAGACTCCAAATTTCGTGCCAAATACGTTAACATTTGCTCTGCCAAGACTGCTTGTTCTCCTTCAGTCGTGAGTTCTGCACCAGATAAGGTAACAGAAATAATACCTACTGAGAATTCCATGTTTTTACTAATGGATAATTTCCCACACATGATTGCTTGCTGAAAGGTATCAATAATGGCTTTCCCTGGTACGATGATTGCCGTGGACGGAATACCTATTTTCTGGAGCCTGTCTCTCACGTAATCGATGTTTGTTACCGCATAAGTTGTTTTTCCACTCTCCCATAAATTTTGATGAAATTCGAGAACTGCATTGGGATCGATAGTTACTTGGTTTTCAGTTATTGTTTCTTTTGAATCTAAGACATGCCAATCCGACACATCCATATTCATTTCCTCTGCTACTTGATGTAAATGATGCTCATTATGGATATCTATTGATAATCCTTTTAGTCCTTCTTTTCGATTGAGCAACAAGTACAGTAAAGTGTGCGTTAATGTATATTCATCTGATGGAATAAATACCGAGGGTAAATTTCGAGCTTTAGTACATGCTTTTGACAGAAAGTAAGGAAGCGGACCAGCGAACATAATGACGTCACATTCACGAATTTTCTTAACAATTGCTAGACTTTCCAAAGGATTGTCGTATGTATAATAAGTAACTCGACTAGTCGGAACTTCATTCTCAAATTTCTTAATCTCTTCAGCAAATTTTTTTGAACTTACGACTGCAATCCGGATCATTAAACATCCTCCTTTCTTTAGGAGCAACTATTTTATAAAATGGTAAAGACATATATCCTTGTCATTTATTTTAACAATCATGTATTCGATTTTTTAGAAAAAGAATTTCCCAATGCTGAAATGTATGTATTATATCACTAGCGCTCAATTAAAATAGTTGGGAATCACTACTTTTACTCGATTCAGAATGAAACCTGCATTTGATATTCACGTCATCATTATTTAATAAAAAACTACCCCTTAGGAGATAAATCCCTTCGGAGTAGCTATTTACATTGCACAAATTTTACAGACTAGTAAACCTTAAATCTATCGTAAATGTTCTTAATAACTCAGCACTTTGCGTTCAGCTGCTACTTTTTTCGAACGGAACCAAGCTACAACAAGCGCAGCGATCAAGACAAATCCTAAATAACCCATAACCGGATAAACTGTGCTGACCAAAGTGACGAAGCCAACAAAACTCGAGGCAAATGCTGCAACGCCGAAAATGCCAACAGATACTTTGAATTTTGCTGTATCTGGTTTTACGAATCGCGCTATAAAGGAAATCTCTTGTCTATCCTACCTTCTTTGCCAATAGAATCTCTACCAATTCATCGCGATTTACTAATTTCACTTTATTGCTTCGCGCTAGTTCCGCTGCCGCTTTTGTGAAAAAACTATTGGTAACCACCCATGCTTCATTTGCTCCGTAATGCAGTTTTGCTGCAGAAATTTCTTGCACGGCTTTGATGCCAACATTACTTTTATATCGCTTTGCCTGCACAGCAATTTTTTGCGGTCCTTTTTCCAAAATAAGGTCTGCCCCATAATCGCCCGTATAAGGCGTTTTACGAACTGCATATCCTTCAGCCTTGTAACGGAGACGCAGAAACTCTTCGAATTCTGCCCCCGACATTGCATCCACTTGCAAAATACCTGACTCATTTAATTTCTTCTGCTTATTGTTTTGGAGGGTCTTTACGATTGCTAGCATGCCAACAAAGCCGACAGCCAATACAGCGACCGTTGCTGTGAGTGACTGTGTGTAAACAAATGTGATTGCGCTACTAAGCATTAAAACTGCCATTAGCAGTTCTGATAGATTATCTTTCTTTTTCTTTCTGGCCATGGGAAACTTCCTTTTTTAAAAATAAAATTTTATTTCTAGTTACTATTCATAAGTTTGTTTAAAAAAGAGTAGTTCAACTCAATAAACTAGGACAGTGAAGAAATCACTCCAATGTGTAGTGACTGCGACATAACATTTCCTATATGTCTCTTCTCTTTAACGACATTAAATTACTCTCTATCAACTATGCAATGAGTTTCATTATAATTTGAACGTTTTCTTATTACTTCAATCATTCAATTCAAATCAAACTTCTGCTTCAACCTTTTCACAATGTCTGCTTCTTTGCTTTGAATAAATTGGTTACCTAATTGTTTCACTAGGACATTAATCTCTTTAGTCATTTCTTTCTTCATTAACAATTGGTTAATTATTTGACCATTAGCTGCAAACTCTCTACCAACTAAATCGTCTAAAGAAATACTATATAAATCAGCTAGTTTGATCATTAATCTCAGAGGTGGTTCTATAGTACCCATCTCAAATTTCCCATAAACTGCTTTAGTAATCTTTAAATGCTCTGCAACGATTTGATGTGACAATTTGTTCTGTAAGCGAAGTGATTTTAGGTTCTCAGTTAGTTTTGTCATCGGTTTGCTCCTTGAGTTTTTTTGTGATGCAGTTAAAAATCGCCCTTCTAATTAATAAGACCTAACTAATGATTCAATAGTATCATATCAAACATCTATTACTAACTAAATTTTTACTGATTTTGTAAATATTATTCTCTTTAAAAATGCCTCACCCTGGATATGCATTCCAGGGTGAGGCATTTTTCATTTATACAGTTATTTGTACTACCCCATCAAACTAAAATTGTCCACAAGATCATCGTGAAGACAATCGTTGTTACACCTTGCAACAAAGTTGCCATTGTTTGCGCTTTGTAGGCTTCTGTTACCTTCATGCCTGTAAACTGTGTGATAACCCAGAAAAAGCTATCGTTAACATGACTCACTGTCATTGCGCCTGCCCCAATCGCCATTACGACAAGCGCTAGTGGTACTGCGCCTTCGATGCCGAGCGTTGGCAAGAGCGGTGCCATCAATGTTGACGTGATAACCAGTGCTGCTGTTGACGAACCTTGAGCGGTTTTTAATGCCGCTGCAATAATGAATGGAATGAGTAAGAACAACGAGCCACCAGCAAGTGCTGTCATGTCCATTCCCGCTATCAAATCTGCCACACCTGAATTGCTAATAACTCGTCCGAATGCGCCACCTGCTCCAGTAATTAATAGAATAGGTGCTGCACCGACGATTCCTTCGCCAATCCAACCAGATAAGGTTTCTTCGTTCCATTTTGGCAGTAATAAGAACGCCGCTAAGACACCAAATAATAGCGCCACTGTTGGTGATCCTAAAAATTTCAATAAGCTTGTCAGCCCACCATCATCACCAAGAATACCGGCAACAGACCCTGCTCCGATCAATACCAATGGTAGAACAATCGGCAAGAAGGCTTTAAATGTAGAAGGCATTTTCCCAAATGATTTAATGACTTCTTCGTAGCTCAATTCGCCGTCTTCTAAAGTATCATCAGGCACTTCGATTTTTGCAGCGACTTTAATAGCCCAAAGATACCCGACAACTGCTGCTGGAATTGCGACGACTAAACCGATTAAGATAATTGTCCCTAAGTAATTTTCAGCGCCTAAGTTACCAGCTGCAGCAATTGGTCCTGGTGTTGGCGGTACCAAAGTATGGGTTGCGTATAAACCAGTTGCGAGCGCCACTGACATCGAAGCCATGGATACTTTCGCACGTCTTGCTAAGGCTTTTCGTAAACTCGATAAAATAATAAATCCAGAATCACAAAACACAGGAATTGATACGATAAAGCCAATAATCGACATCGCTAGTTGCGGTCGCTTTTCACCAATCAAACGCAATACCACTTCTGCCATCCGGTAAGCTGCACCGGATTTCTCTAAAATAACACCGATAATTGTTCCGGCAACAATGACAATCCCAATATTGGTCATCAACCCGCCAAAGCCTTCGTTAACGTTCAGTACAACGTCAGCTAGCGGCATACCGGACGCGATGCCCATAAAAAATGCGCCGATTAATAACGATAAGAACGGATGAACTTTGAATACAGCAGTTAACAACACAACCAAGATGACACTTAACGCAATAATGAAAAACAACATGTTAACACCCCTTTTCGTTTTCTATATAGTTTTTAACGACTGTTTTGGTTTTTATTTTTAATTGGTTATAGGCATCGGCTACCGCTCGTTCTGCCGATACGGTGTCACTGACAATCGAATGAATTTCGGTGAAATAAGGCTCTAGTAACTCTGTACTTTCCGGTTCAACCATCCCCGAAATTAAAATCACTGGAGTCCCCGTTCTTTTTGCAGCTTCAGCAATCCCTAAAGGAGTTTTTCCCGATAAAGTTTGACTATCACTTTTCCCTTCTCCGGTCACAATCAAATCGACCGTTTCCACATGATTTTGAAATGCAATCGCTTCAAGTACGACGTCAACACCACGCTGCATATTACCTGCAAAAAACGCTTGCATCGCGCCACCAGCACCACCTGCTGCACCGGCACCTTTTTTATGATGAAGTGCCGTTCCAGTAAGTCGCTCGACAACATCTCCAAAATTTTGTAGATTGCTATCGAGTTGCTCGACTGCTTCTGGAGACGCTCCTTTTTGTGGACCGAATACTGCAGAAGCTCCTTGTTCACCGATTAAGACATTCTCTACGTCGCAGGCAATTAGAAACGTACTTTCCGCAATGCGCGGATCAAAATGACTACGATCAATTTCAGCAAGTTCACCGAGTGCGCTCCCGCCCCTTTTTAAACGTTGCCCACTGTGGTCTAGAAAAGTCATACCAAGAGCTTCTAGCATTCCTGCTCCTCCGTCATTGGTAGCACTACCGCCAAGTCCGATGATAAAGCTTCGGAAACCAGCATCTAAAGCGTGACAGATCAGTTCTCCTGTCCCGAATGACGAAGTCTTGAACGGATTTCGTTGCTCTATTTTCAACAAGGTCAGTCCAGAAGCTTCTGCGATTTCGATAACGCATGTTTGATCGTCACCAAGAATTCCGTAACGAGCGGTAATTCTACGGCCAAGCGGATCCTCGACGTCGTGCGTGATCAACTTGCCACCTGTCGCTTCAACCATGGCCGTCATCGTTCCTTCCCCGCCGTCTGCTGCCGGTAGCAAGACGACTTCTATCTCACGACCCAGTTCCTGTATGGCTTCTGCCATTGCTTGTGCGGCTGTTGTAGCAGACAAACTGCCTTTAAATGAATCGGGTGCTACTATAATTTTCAATCCCTAAAACCTCCTTACCCTATTAGTAAAGCGCTTACATAAAATTATAATGAAAAAGAAGCCAATATACATTATACTGACGGTATGGATTTTTGACGAAATATTTAGAATATATATATACACAGAGGAGTATTTATGATTACAAAACAGCTGGCGGAGGAAATTGTAGAACAAACCATGATCCGATTAAACCGCAACTTAAACGTTATGGATACCAACGGCATGATTTTGGCTTCAGGAGAAACCGAGCGGATTGAAAAAATTCATGAGGCCGCAGCTCAAGTCGCTAAAAGCGGTGAAACCTTGTGGATTAAAGAAACGGATTTAGCAGCTTGGCATGGCGTCAAACCCGGCGTCAACTTACCGATTTATTTTCAAGAAAAACTTGTGGGGGTCATCGGGATTACAGGTAACCCAGAAGAGCTCAAAGAAATCTCGACGCTCGTTCAATTGACGACAGAAATGATGGTCCATCAATCACTGATTACCTCTCATATTGAATGGAATCGTAAGCGCAATGAATTGATTTTTGATGAACTGACAAGTGGCAATCCTTTGTCTGCCGCTGTCCATGAACGGATTTCGCAAATGAGACTCGACCAAAACACGTCATTTATCACGCTATTAATTGAAATAAAAAAATCTCCTTCACTTTCTCGCAGAATTATCGAACAGCTCGAAAGCCATTTCGATGGTCAAACGATTGTTACGGGTCACTCGCAACTAAACGAAATCTTCCTATTGATGAAGAACGATGAACCGGCAAAACTTCAACAAAAATTAACTACCCTGCTCCAAATACTGCAAAAAACGGCACTCGTTAGAATGGGTGTCGGCGTAACAGTCAGTAGCATTCTGAATACCCGAACTTCTTATCTCGCGGCAAAAAACGCATTGGATTTCGGAAAGCCTGATCAGTCGCTCGTTTATTTTGAAGACGTGGAATTGATAGCGTTATTAAAGCATAATCCACATGTCGAGCTCGAAAATTTTACCAATAGAATACTAGCAGATTTGAACGATTCCTTATGCCAAACACTGGTTATGTACTTTATCTGCAACAAAAACAGCGCAGAAACCGCTGACTGCTTAAAAGTTCATCGTCATACTTTGAGTTACCGGCTAAAAAAAATCTATGATGCAACCGGATTAGATCCGACTAATTTTCAAGACGCAGTTGTACTACATTTGGCACTGACGTTGCGGGATTGAGTTGTCTTAAAATACTTTGCGACTTTCTTTCATATAAAAAAACTCCAGCCACCTGCTTGAACAAGGTTTCTGGAGTCTTCTATACGCCAACTGCATAGACAGTTTCATTTGCTCAACAAAACGATTCAAGATTTTTTCTCCAAATCATCCATTCTCTTTTCCAGTTTGGTTAGTTTACTCGTTGCTGTAGTACTTAAAATAAATCCAATCAGACCAAAAGAGAATCCTGTCATTCCAAAAGTAAATCCCAAAATTGCAAAAGACTCCAAAGTAATCCCCCTTAACTTTTGTATTCTTGAGTCACTATCTCCAATTATGTTTTATTCGCTACACATTTGTTGATTACAAAAAGAGCAAATGAGAACATCGATCGTTTTGTCGAAATCAATTCCCAATCCGTAACGCCTTGTCTTTGTTCTGCAATACTGCCACAATACTCAATGCTGCAAGAAGACTGGTCTTCGGATTGTTTGGCATCGGATTATTTTCTACTTTTAGTTCCATGCGTCCAAAATCCCCTATCGCTTCAATGGTGTGGGTATTTCGTACAACGTTCGGATCGACGATAACCCGTACGATGGTTTTCTCAACGCCAATTCCAGCAAGTGCCAGCGTCATTGCGACATTAACATTTTTCGGGAATTTCTCGACAGCTTGATAAGCAGAGCCTTCGAATATCACTTTCTCTTCACTGGCTTCGATACCAAGAGATGCTGGTGATTTTCGTGTCGTGATTCGAACTTGGTTTAAGCCTCCAGTTGCTTTAGCCGATTGCAATACGTCTAATCCGCCAATTGCGCCAGATGGCAAGAAAACTTGCGTGCCTACAGACTCAGCTAATCGATCCACTTCCTCTAAAAAATCGCTGTCTTTGAACACACCCATACTACTAACAACAAGGTCTTTCTTATAAGTCACTACTTCTTTTGCATATAGACCCGCCACTTCTATCGTCGCTGCCTCTACTACGATATCGAGTGGTGTTTCTAAAAATTCGTGAATGTCTGTATGAAAGTCCACACCAAATTGCTCGCTCAAGTGTGAACCTACTTCTTGATTGCGGCCAAAAATGGCTATGATTTCCCCTTCGATCATCTGATTACTGTTTACCTGTTCTAGTAGAAATGCCGCAATGTTACCTGTTCCAATAATTCCGATTTTCATAATTGTCCTCCTCACTTTAAACTCACATTTTATGGTATTGCATAAAGTGTAAGCTATTATCAGTCTATTTTACAAATTTCAGAAAAAATCTATTCCACTATTTCTTGATTAAGATCAATCACGATAGGGAAAAGAATACTTATAACAGGTATTTACAGCAGAGGAGGAAATTTAATGAGTAAAACAGCAATTATTACAGGTGGCGGTAGTGGATTAGGACAATCTGCAGCTTTTTATTTAGCCGAAGAAGGCGTCAATATTTCAGTTGTCGATATTAGCGAAGAAAGTGGCAACGAAACAGTCGCCAAACTTAAAGAAATAGGCGTTGATGCGATTTTCATTAAAGCGGACGTCTCTAAAGCGGAAGAAGTCAAAAACTACGTAGACAAAACACTCGAGCATTTCGGCTCGATTGACTATTTTTTCAATAACGCTGGGATTTCTGGTAGTGGTAAGAAATTCCTTGAAACCGACATCAAAGAAATTGAACAAATTGTAGGCATCAATATGCTTGGCGCTTTGTACGGCTTACGTTATGTCGCTGAAGTTATGGTGAAAAACGGCGGCGGCTCAATTGTCAATACCGCTTCAAGTGCTGGCGTCATTGGCCAAGCTTCTGTCGTGACTTACGGTGCAACTAAGCATGGCATTGTGGGTATGACCAAAAGCCTTGTTGCCGAGTACGCTAAAGACGGTCTTCGCGTAAATGCCATTGCACCTGGACCTATTCAAACACCAATGGTTAAAAAGTTCTTTGAAGACAATCCAGACATGAAAGAAAGTGCCGAGTCTGGAATTCCGCAAAAACGTCTTGGTAAACCAGAAGATGTTGCAGAACTGGTGACCTTCTTATTAACAAAAGCCGATTACATTAACGGTGACACCATCCGTATTGATGGTGGATTCACGAATACAAAATAAACGAAACAAAACCCGTAGTCAGCTTTTCGACTACGGGTTTTGTGTTGGTCGTTAAAGTTACACACTATCTGCTTTAACTTCAGGTACTCGTTTTACGTTGACTAGCTTTTCCTTTTGCGAAGGATTTTTCGACCAAATTGTGGCCAAAATCGGACCAGAGATATTATGCCAAATTGCGCCCCAAACACTTGGTAACGCAGCAAGCGGCCCAAAGTGAGCCGTGGCTAACGCGACTCCTAAACCAGAGTTTTGCATACCGACTTCCAGTGAAATAGCACGACGATCCACTTCGTCGAGCCCCATCGCCATTGCCGTTACATAACCAAGCATTAAGCCAAAGCTATTGTGTAAAAAGACTGCTAAGAAAACAACAAATCCTGAACTGACGACATTTTCTGCATTAGCTGCTGTAACAGCCGACACAATAATCAAGATCGCGGCAACTGAAATAAGGGGAATCACTGAAATTGTTTGTTTGACCACTTTTGGCATTAGCTTTTGAACCAATAGACCAAGTACAATCGGCACGATGATCACTTGAATGATGGACACAAACATAGATACTGGATTTACAGGAAGCCATTGTCCCGCTAACAGGAGTAACAATAAGGGTGTCATAATCGGTGCCATTAAGGTCGATAACGAGGTCATAGCAACAGACAATGCCAAATTTCCTTTTGCCAAATACACCATAACGTTCGACGCGGTTCCTCCTGGTACGCAACCTAACAAAACAAGTCCAGCTGCTAATTCAGCAGGCAAATTTAGTAGATACGCGATACCAAATGCAGCGAACGGCATAACCAAAAATTGTGCAGCCACCCCAACGAAAACTGGACGCGGACTTTTCGCAATAATTTTAAAGTCTACAGGCTTTAACGTTAATCCCATACCAAACATCACGACACCTAGAAGAATCGTAATGTAACTGCCTAAGCCCACAAACACAGACGGAAACAAAAAGGCAACGAGTGCAATCAAAATGACCCAAACCGCAAAGTATTTTCCCGCAATGTTACTCAATCCATTGAGAACTTTCATTTACTCAACTCCCTTTTTTACTGATTTAATATTCTTGCCAGGATTTAATAAATTGCTTGGATCCAGTACTGCTTTTATTTTCTCCATCACATCTAGCGCATGTCCGTGTTCTTGTTGCTGGTATTTCTGCTTCCCAATACCAACCCCATGTTCACCGGTAGATGTACCGCCTCTTGCTAGTGCGTACAACACAATGCGTTCATTGAATTCCTGTGCTTTTGCTATTTCTTCTGGATTATTCATATCCATCATGATAAGTGCGTGGAAGTTGCCGTCACCGACATGTCCAACGATGCCACCAGGCAATCCCAGTTCCATCAAATTTTCACGGGCATGTCCCACAGCTCCTGCTAGTTCAGAAATGGGCAGACAAACATCTGTGACCATCATCTTTTTGCCAGGATAACCGTGAATGTAGGCATACGCCAATGTATGTCGTGCTTCCCATAGAAGATTTCGTGCGGCCGTATCTGTTTCAAATGCGACTTCTTCGCAGGCATGCCCTTGAACAATTTCTTGCATAAATTCTACATCTTGTTTTAACCCTGCTTCATTACCGTGAAACTCTAAAAACAGTGTAGGTTTTTCCGCGTAAGCGGTATCATTGTATTTGTTGACTTGCTGCATTGATTGCTCGTCGACTAGTTCAACGCGCGCAATTGGAATGCCCGCTTGTAAAATCGATACGACTGCTTCGACAGCGTCTTTTACAGTTGGGAACGATGCACGAGCCGCTGTGATGAATTCAGGAATGCCGTAAACGCGCAGCGTCATTTCAGTAAAGCAACCGAGCGTTCCTTCAGAACCGACAAACAAACCGTTTAAGTGCAAGCCCGATGAAGATTTGGCGGCTTTATTGCCTGTATGTATAACAGTTCCGTCTGCTAACACCACTTCCAAATCACGTACTTGGTCGCGCATCACGCCGTATTTCACAGAAGTTGTGCCACTGGCATTTGTCGCAGCCATGCCACCAAGTGTTGCATCTGCTCCAGGATCTACGGTAAAAAACAAACCATGCTTCTTTAATTCCTTATTGAGCTGCGACCGTGTCACTCCTGGTTGTACAGTCACCAGAAAGTCCTCTTCAGACACTGCTAACACGCGATTCATCAATGAGAAATCAATAGTGATTCCGCCGTTCTCTGGAATTACATGTCCTTCTAAACTGGAACCGAGACCAAATGGCACTACTGGAATTTGGTATTGTGCGGATATTTTCATGATTTCAGAAACTTGTTCTGTTGTTTCTGGAAAAACCACCAGATCGGGTAATTTCATTTGATGATAAGACTCATCTTGCCCATGAAGTTCTTTAATGGTTTCGTTCATGCTGATTTGCTCAGCTGTTAAATGTTCTTTTAAGTGATCGAGGATGGCTTCTTGATTTGCAATTGTCATAGCTGTTCGCTCCCTTGCGTTTAAAATTGGTCCAACCAATTAACCCAATTATACATAATAATCTGAAAAGTACAACGTTTTCTTTAAGCTATTGCAGATTTTATTCTGTATACTAAAGTTAACCTTTAAAAATATGCAAGGAGAGCGCTTATTTTGAATCCAAAGAAAAAAACTTATGAACTAATCGTGGAACAAATCAATCTTCTCTGCTTAGAACAAAATCTGCAGCCAGGTGATCGCCTGCCTTCCGAACGGGACCTTGCGAGTTTGTTTGGCGTCAGTAGAAATTCCATTAGGGAAGCTTTAAAAGATTTGGAAAGGAAAGAATTCATCGAAATACGGCAAGGTGGTGGGAGTTTTCTGTCAACGACCAAACGCGACCTCCTTGGCAATGAACTTCGAACGCATATTGACAAAGCAAAAGCGATTTTGATTGATGAAATGCTTGAGCTGCGACGTGCATTTGAAGTCGAAGCCGCTTTTTTAGCAGCTCAACGAGCCAGTCCTGAAAACCTAGAAGCGATCCAAAACGTCCTTATCCAAATGGCTAATGCAAAAAGTGACCCCGAAAAAGGAGTACAAGCAGATTTAGACTTTCACTTACAAGTTGCTTATGCCACGAAAAACCAATTATTGATTGATTTAATGGCGACATTAGCCTTGCGAATAGAAGAAAACATCCGAGAAACACGCAAACACCGCTTTACCGATTCCAATCGCCAACAAGAGACACTTGACGAACACCAGGAAATATACGATGCTATCGCAGACAAAAATAGTGACTTGGCCAAACACCTCATGAGCCAACACATCTCACGTATTCGCTCTGAATTGCACAGCTCTTCTTAAATTTTGAAGCTCTTTACCGACGAAAAAGCCATCTTTGATTTTTTCAAAGATGGCTTTTTTGCTATTCATATTTTAATAAAAAACTATATAAGTTGAATAAAAGAAAGCGACTTTTCTGCACCGCCTTGGGCATGACTCCCTCAAGAAGTCAGGCAAAGTTCACCTGTCTTCTTACTTCGCCCAGGCTGTTGACACGCCGGCGCTAAATAACTCGTTAAGTAAAAAGAGAGCGTCTGTTTTTCCATTAGCAACGGGTACCGCTACGTCCTGATGCGCCAGTTGCACGCCCCATACCCTGTGGGTCCGAATCGAAAATTGCACCGCTCAAATCATCCATAAATCTCATCATCTTCACCGAGTCACCTCTTTTCGGATTATGCCCGTAAATATAGCGTTTCTATTTCTTCTCTGCTTGATCACGTCTAACAATCTTATCACTCACTTGTTGACCACTGAGCGTTACCATGGGCATTCCGCCACCTGGATTTACTGTGCCCCCGACAAAGTAAAGATTGTCGTACAGTTCGCTTTGTTTCTTGTGCTTAAAGCCACCATTTTTCTTTTTATCAGAAACCGTTCCGTAAATGGCACCTCGGTCTGAACCATACACGCGTTCGATATCGTGTGGTGTCCAGACGTCGCGTGTCACAATATTTTCCCGCAGCCCCTCTAAGCCCATGCGTTCTAATTTATCAAGCACAAGTTCTTCAAAATCCGCGTATTGCTCAGGTGTAAATGGATTGTCTTGGATATACGGAATGTGTGGCAAAATCTTAATGTTCTCATGTCCTTCTGGTGCTTGAGATGGATCGGTTTTATTCACATTCACTAAATAGATGGTTGGATCGTCTGGCAACTCGTGTTTCTCAAACACTTTCTCCATTTGTTCATGCAGGTTCTCAGAAAAGAAGAAATTATGATGATTTAGCAAGGGATACGTTTTCTTGACCCCCAGATGCAGCACAAGTCCAGAACTTGCAGGTTCATACTTTTTCTTCAAATCCGCAACAAACGCTTCGTCTGCGGCGACCATTTTTTTATAAAACGGAATAACTTCCATATTAGATACGTAATAATCTGCAGTTTCGAATGAGCCATCTTCCAGTTCAACACCGACAATTTTGTCATCTTCGCTAGTCAATGCACGAATCACACCCATGCCTGTATGGAGTCGGACGCCTGCTTCTTCTGCAAGCTTTGTTAAGCCTTCTGCTAATTTATGCGTACCGCCTTTCACATACCAGCACCCTTGCGCGTGTTGCATGTAAATCATCATGTTGAGAACGGCAGGTGCACTGTAAGGAGAAGAACCCACGTATTTAACGTAATACGACAGCATGTCGCGTAGATGTGGGTTACTAATACGTTTCGAAATCGCGCTATACATGGTTGACGTTAAATCGAATCCAGTCAACGTCGCAATGATGCCATTTTGCGCCACGGCTTCTTGCGGTGACTCAAAGCCTTCTTTTAAATAACTACGCTCTGTCGTTTTATAAATCTTTTGTGCGTATTTCAACAATGCGTAATACTCTTTCATGTCTTTGTGAGAAAGTGCAGGATTTGTTCGTTCCATTAAATCAAGATCATGGTACAAATCCAGTACGGTACCATCTGGAAAGAACGAACGCCATTCCCGCTCAAGGCGTTCAATGGGCACATAATCCTCCATCCGCTTGCCGCTCCCTTGGAACAGTTTATCAAAAATATGCGGCATCGTTAAAATAGACGGGCCGAGGTCAAAACCAAATCCGTCTTGCTCGAGACGATTTACTTTCCCGCCGATGTGATCGTTTTTTTCATATAAAGAAACCGCGTAACCTTTTTGTGCAAGTGAAATAGCAGCAGACAAGCCGCCAAGGCCTCCCCCAATTACGATTACCGATTTTTGTGAATGATTCATACAGGTACCGCCCTTCTTGTCTCATCTATACTTTTGGAGAATCTGTTAACTTGTAAAAATATTGTTATCGTCCTTACAATTCCCTACCTGTTGATTTTAAAAACTTTCATTATATAATTTTTGTATAATTTTTATACACACTTTATTATAGAAGCAGAATTATCAGAATGTCTATCCTAAACCTCTGCCTAGGACACCTGTATCTCCAAACACCAATGACTCCCACTGAATTATAAATTTTCAAAGAAACCGGCTTTTTTCAGTGTAACTTTTCTTCTACTAAAGCGCCTAACAAGCTAAAGGAGATGAAATCATTTGAAAAGAACATTTCTATTCTTTATGAGCATCGTTATGTTGTCCGGCTGCTCGATCCCTCGTGGGTGTCCTCCTAACACAATCGTTGAATGGGTCGACTTGGTTAAAATCAACGATATTCAATATCATGCATTAGATGCCACCAATTATACGGTTGAAGAGAAAGATTTAGGGGAAATTATTGGTGAAGTTAAATACGAGATGGCCGATCAAGCATGCTTAAATCATCAAATAAAAAATGGAGATGCTGCTTTTTTATCTGTTGGCACTACATTATATGAATTTAATGGATACAAAAGTGATTTCCGAATAATTGCCGATGGAATCGTTTACGAAGTTCAAGAAAATGATAAAGCCAAAACAATCGGTGAACTTTATGATATAGAAGGAAAGGTAGAAGGAATGAGTGTTAGAAGTTCTTACGATGGCAGTCATGTCATGGATTTGAAGGAGGAGCATTGGACAAAATTTATTAATGAATTTTTGACGCTAGATTTCGTAGGGTTTGATAATGTATACAAGAAAATCGAAGATGAAGAAGGAACGTTTCTCGATATTCACCTTAAAGATGGCTCTTCTGTGCGAATCCTTTATTGGACAGATGCGAATGTGTTAAATCTAGGAGCCGTTGGCAATGACACATTAAAAAACATTATTAGTTTATACAAATAAACGTAATATGCATATTGACGCTGCGTTCCTAGGATTGTCAAATTCTTCGGATGGTTTGTTGCGTCAATTTATCTACTACAATGCTCTTCCCCTTTTCTAAATACGCAGTTTTTACTCAGAATTACAGACGAAATAAGAAATCCCCGTTCTCCTAACACCACTTCACAAAAAAAAATCGTTAATGATATACTTTAAAGAGACACTCGATTTACTCATTAAAATTCACTCTAAAGGAGAAAAAGGAATGGTCAAGCCGTTACAAAAATCAGAAGAAATCAAAGCTTTTTTCTTGAAGCATCAAGAAGCGTTTGAAGAAAAATTGTCAGAGGAAGCCGTTAACGTAAAAAACAAAATGGATGAAATCTTAACGGTTGGCAATATTGATCTTGTTACAAACGCGCATGCAGTTGTTAGCTACATCATTGATGGACAAGAAGAAGACCTCCGGTTATTTGCTAAGCAAGAAGGCATTGCATGGGCTACACACTCTATTGAACTTTCCTTCAAATTAGAATGGATTCAAGCCATTCGTCGTACCTTGTGGATCTTCCTTCAACAATACAACGAGGCTACTGACAATGGAAGTACATTTGATTTTTTTGCTATGGAAAAAGATATTAACTCACGCGTTGATGTGTTCTTAAATACGTTCTTTATCAGTTATTCAACTTATAAAGATTCGTTGATTAAAGCACACCGACAGTTGGTTGAAAACTTGTCTGTGCCAATCATTCCCATCAATTCATCTGTCTCCATTCTTCCGTTAATCGGTTCGGTTGATTTGTTCCGTACATCGATTCTTGAAGAAAAAGTATTAAACGAAGTCGGTATCTCTCGTATCGATACATTGATTTTGGATTTGTCTGGAATAGCCGATATGGAAAAAGAAGTCATTTATCACATTATGAAAATTATCGATGGTACAGCGTTAATGGGCTGCAACACGATAATTACCGGTTTACGCGCAGAAGTTGTCCGCAAAATGATTCACTTAGACTTGTCTTTTGACCCAAAAACGAAAACACTGGGTACGTTGCAGCAAGCGCTTAAAACATATTTGGTCGTATGAAAACGTAAAGTTATACCTATAGAAAAACCGTGATTGAGCCAGACCCAAATCGCGGTTTTTTGCTTTATCTTCTCTATGTTACAAAACTGTACAGCTCGAAATTGCGTATTGCACGGATGTATTTTTCATGCGCGCTTTTTCAGCATCTCATTAGTCTTTTTTATAACAGCGTCTTTTTAATTTCTTCAAATTCTTCAGTCGTTATTTCACCTTTAGCCAGTCTAGTTCTAGCTATTTCCAGTGCGTCTGTCTTAGTATCTTGCTGCGAGTTAGTTAAACCATTGTTGTTTTTATTTTTCGTAAAGTAGTAAACAGCAACGCCGATGATAACCAATAATGCGAGTATCATCCAAATTCCACCTCCCATTCCCCAACCCATTCCCCATCCTGGTCCCATCATTTCTTTCTGCCTCCTTTTTAAAATCCTTGTATCTGTCTACAATTTAAATGTACGCGCTATACATGCAGAAAGTGTGGAGTCAGTTCAATTTATCAAAATGATATGAACCTTTATAAACAAAGCTTCATATCATTTTAGCCAGCTAGTAAAAAGATTTCTAAAGGTTTTTATCATGGTTGAAAAATTATACCAAGCCTATGAACAAAAAAGCTTCGGAGGAATTTGTATGTTGATCGAATCTTTGATTGTGGCAAGAAGCGTTTTGATGATTTAAAAAGCCTTAGCAGGTGACATATCTGAAGTGAACGTATTTGTCATCTCAGGTTCACCTGATAAGGTCATTTCGCGCGACTACGCAAAACAAGCGGAAGTCGGACTTATCGCATGTGGAGGCCAAGGATTAAATGCTGTTGAGCGCTATACATTGACAAAAGAGTAAAAAAAGTGAATCTCAGGTGACAACGTTTCGGGTTCTCCATTTGCCCCTGGCATTTTCATAAGAGGCCCAGTTGACTTGTTCTTTAAGCAAACTTTTTTTTGCAATTAGTTCATTTCGATTCACACAATCCGCCATATGAGACATGTTATTCGCTTTCACTAATATCTTTTAGATTTTGCAATGTCTGATTTACTGAATTGGACATCAGCTTTTTTACATAAAACGTATTGGCCACTTTCCCGACGATGTTTCCTGAAAGTTCATAATTCATCTCAAAATGAAGTTCAGTGCCTTCCTCTTTCGGTACATAACTCCATGTTTGAGACGCGTCAAAAGAACCCGTGACGAGGCATCGCCAAACATACCCATTACCAACGGGCGCGTTTTCTTCCACAAGTACATGCACCGATCGTTCTCTTCCTAAAAAAAAATACTTTAAATCCATGCTTGTTCCTTTTTTACCTGTTCCTATTTGATTTTCAGCTTCGGATAAATTGGCATACCACTGGTACCAGAATTTCGGATTCGTTGCGAATCGATGGACTTCCTCCACACTGCGGTCGATGAAAATCGTTTTCTCTACATGCCACATTTCAGCATCCCCCTTCTACAATAGAGACAATGCATTCTTTCAAGCAGTTGCGAAAAAATAAATTCAGCACCATATTCACTTTGTTACTCCATAATATAACATGTAAACCATTAATGAACTGATTTTTCTGATAAATAAATACATTTATGATAAAGTTTACGGTTTAGTCAATAGGATGACTATTTTGCACCATTTTTTTTATATAAATTGAATGAAAGTAGCCAATTTTTCTACAACGCTTTGGGAATGGCTTCCTCGAGAAGCCAGGTAAAGTTCGCCAGTCTTCTTACTTCGCCAAGCCCGTCGACACACCGGTGCTAAGTAACTTGTCGAGCAGGAAGGTAGGATCTATTTTTTCGTTGGTAACAAGAAGAGATGGAGCAAAATAGTGGGGACTTCCGCGGGTAAGTAAAGTGCTGAACTAACTTATCCGTCCAGCCCAATATTGCAGGCGAAGGCGGAGAATGAGCGTATCCAACTAGCTACCGACGCGCTCGATTTTCCTATTGATTTTGAAGCGGGTAACGGACGCATTAAAGCGCGCTGATAATGGCAGCATCAATTTGTGTGGAGTAAGCGTCGAAAGAGTGTTTTGTTGGTTAATCGATCAAGTACATAAAAACCGTAATTTGTATTGAGCTAGAATCATATAAATATGGAAAAAAATTATTTTAACAAAAAAATATTTTCGATGAACTTTTTCGAGGCTGAGATGTCTAATATGTAAGTAGAGAGTGAGGTGTTGGCTGTGGATGAAATTAACGTCGCCCGAAAAGCGATACAAGGCGAAGAAGAAGCTTTTATCGATTTAATGCATATGCATAAAGAAGCCTTATTACGGACTGCTTTAGCTTTTCTTAAAAACGAACACGCAGCACTTGAAGCTTTACAAGAAACGACTTACCGAGCATTCAAGAAAATTCACACCTTAAAGGAGCCTGCCTATGCCAAAACCTGGCTAATTCGTATTATGATTAATTATTGCCAGGATCAACTAAAAAGAGGCAAACGGTTCGTCCTGAGCGAGAAAAATCTTGACCTTCCAGTTTTAGATAATTTAGCCCAAATTGAATTACAGGAAGCTTTAAGTACACTTTCTCCCACTGAACAACAATTGATTTACATGAAATATTTTCAGGACGTTAAAATCAAAGACATCGCAGCCATCGAAAAAATTCCTGAAGGTACTGTAAAATCACGCTTGCATAAAACACTACGAACGCTCCGTAGATATCTTGAAGACAAAGGAGAGATCGATCATGTATGAAAAAGAGGAACAGAAATTAAATGATTTCAAAAACCACTTAGCACAGATCCCTCTTCCCATTGATCAAGCAGACGGTGCAATTAGACAAGGTCTTGAACAAGCCAAACGAGAAAAAAAACAACTCCACGCTAAACGGCAGCGAACTTTTTGGAGCCTAGCCGCAGCTGCGCTGGTAATTCTCACAGTCCTCACGACAATCCGGATATCTCCCACTTTCGCTAATGCGGTGGCATCAATTCCTGGAATGGAAAAATTTGTTGAAATGATACAAGATGACAAAGGACTTACTGCTATATTTGAAAATGACTACTACCAACCGATCGGTGAGTCTCAAACAATTGGACATACGACGATGACAATTGACGGTGTCGTTTTAGACGAATCGGGCATGAATCTCTTTTATACCATTGAATCTCCTGTAGAAATAGAAGATGTCGTCATAGAAACGCCTGTTTTAAAAAATCAGCAACAAGAACATGGTTCTGCAAGCATTTCCTACAGTTCTCCAGTGTCTGAAGATCTGTCTCCAAAAATCTATACAGATATCCTGAAATATACATTTGAAAACCCGATAAATTTTGAAGACCTATCTTTTACACTTGAACTAGAAACTATTTTGAACGGCAATTCGTTTGATTTTTCCATACCGTTTGTTGTTCCTGAAAATGTAAAACCAAGTATCATTTATGGCATCAATAAAGAAGTGGAAGTCGAAGGACAAAAATTCACAATCGAAGATATCACTGTTCATCCACTTCGCGTAGGTATTAAGATTTCGTTTGATCCAACTAACACTAAAAAAATACTTCAATTTGAAGATATGCGCTTAGAAGATGACACCGGTGAAATTTGGAGTTCAATATCCAATGGAATTTCGACTACTGGTAATATGGAAGATGGCGAAATGCTTTACTATCTTCAAAGCAATTATTTTGAAAAGCCGAAGCAACTGTATTTACGAATCAATACTATGCAAGCGGTCGACCAAGAAGACGCTTATTTGATAGTAGATACGGAGAAGAACTTTTTATTGCACAGTCCAAAAGATGGTAGGTTGACCTTAACTAAATCTAGTCGAACTGAAGTTGAAATGACTTTGAAAGTCGATGCAGATAAAGAACATGCTTACGGAATTGATTATCAAGTAAAGGATGCAAATGATGAACTACTAGACTTGTCATCTTCTAGCATGTCTACTAGTTATAAAAACGGACAAAACTTTGCAATTGGCATCGTAGATAACGGGTATATCAATCCGATAAAAATCGACTTGTTCTCCTATCCAAATTATATTAATGGAGATGTTAAAATCGAGTTACAAAAAAAATAGCTTTATATAAAGAGCGTCGCCCTATAGCCTTTAACATAAAACAGACGAAGAAAAAAGAGTTCTTTTTTCTTCGTCTGTTTTATTGACTCGTACCTATAATCCAGAACTCGGTGTGCACTTTTTCAAGACCCTGGAGGTGAAATTTCAGAACGACTGATTTCTCTTGATAAGACCGAACGCATTTTCCACATTATTTTTGCGTAATCGTTCTATTTCCTTACAGAAATGGATGTTTATTTGTCTCTTTTTTAAGATTCAAAACGGCTGATAGGTATGGACATGGCGAAGAGCAAAGATATGTTCGCTAGCCTCGTCATAATAAACAGCAACTTGTTCTTTAGCATGCAAAAGGAGCTATCTCGAAAGTCATTGTTCCTAATTTTTTTGAGACATCCCCTCTTTGTTAGGTGATAATTTTTCTATGCACGCTGGCACAAATAACAAGCCAGCTGCAATTGTAAGACATCATCTGCATTTTTTAACGACAAGCCAAGTACCTCTTCTATCTTTTTTAACCGCTGATAAAGCGTATTAATATGGATATGCAAGGTTTCTGCCGCTTCGCCTGCTGATCGATTTTTTTCGAAATAGACAAGAAGTGTCTGTTCCAACATGCCACCTGAACGGTCGATTTCGCGTAATGGTTGAAAGACATCTGATAAAAACTTACTGACTTCTTCGGTATTCCGACTCGTGAATAACCGACTAATCCCGATATCTGTATAACGTACAAGTTTGTGATTCACCTTTCCTGCAAGTGGATTGGTCAGCGCAATTTCGGCTTCACGATACGAGCGCTCAATGTCGCTGTATGAAGAGATCAACGACCCAATTCCCCCATGCAACACGTAATCGTTTCGGCCATCTGCTCGATACACTAACATTTCATCCAATTGCCTTTCGAAAAAACCAAGTTCCACAGTTCCGGTTACGCCAGCCAGCAAAATGACTTTGTTTTGCCAACCAAATACGGTCTGAACAAGTGCACCTGCTGCGGAACGTAACTCCGCTATAAGGCGAAAAATATGCGCTTCTAGTTCCTGCGGATCGGAGCAACCCGTCACTTGCAGCATCGCCACGACAAACCCTTCAGAATTCCGAATTCCGAGAGCCTCTGCTTTTTCATTCAGTAGCTCGGGATCGTTCGTATAGAGAAGTTCATCAAACAATTGTTGCTGATTTTTATAATAAAATGCTAACACATTTTGCTTTTGAACACGTTCTAAGGCAAGTACTGCACTGCCTTGTTCGAGTGCTACTTCACCAAGACGCGTCAAGGTTTGTGGTGACTTTGCAATCAAACAACCCAGCACGACAGATCCTGAACGAATTGGGTATACGACATCGCCTTCTTTTGTATTAAGTTCGATACTTTTTGCTTGAGACTCTTTTTGAATAATCTGCAGTAAATGACTGAATGATAATCCAGTGGGAAGTATGGCCATAGCTGGAATCATTTCATTCATCAACAAATCAATAAACACTAGCGACTGTCCCGCCATCTGACTTAGTTCCTCAACCATCTTCTCTGTCCCCATATTTCGAACGGATAAATCCGTCAACCTTGCATGAATGACATCTCGCTGCACCAAAGCATCATTCAATTCCCTGATATTCGCAAACTGCTTGGCGTTGCGAATTGCGATACCCACTTGAGTCGTAAAAATTTGCAGCAGCCATAAATCTCGATCGGTTAAGACATGTTCTGAATGCATCTGTCCCAGGTACATGACGCATTCAATACGGTCTTCTACGACGATGGGATAGGCAATCACAGATCGAATATTCGTGATATCTTCAACTCGCCTTCCCCAACGCTGTTTGTTTTCTTTCGAAATATGTTTTACTTCACCAAATTTCAGATCGCTAGGGTTTGTTATTAACACGGGCGTCCCAACTTCAAAGGCATGACCAACAGGACCTTCTCCTAGTTCGAACTCCATGTGACGGATTTCTTCGTACCGATATCCTTGTGATGCTTTGCAAACAATTTTCTTTTTCGTTTCATCATACAACCAAAGTGTTCCATAATCTGCATTTGTAATAACTTCAAGCGTATGCGTCAAAATATTGCAAAAAACGTCTTCTAAATTGAGTGATGCGGTTGTATAACGAATACTATCAACAATCTTTGCTAATTTGACACGTCCCGTAACATCGATAAACTGTGCATAGCCTTTATAGAAAAAGTCAAAAAGCACAGCCAACTCGTCTTCACCAACTACACGATTTTCTGTAAAAACGAGAAAGACATGGTAATCATCTGCATATGTAAATTGGACTTTTTGTTCATCGTTCTCTTGAAAGGTGTGAATAGGCGTTCCTCGCATATTTTCCATAGCAGGAGGTTTCATTTCTGATTTATTAACGATTGCCTCCAACGTGCTAGACTCTCCGGTTTTCTTCCATACGGAATAAGGCAATTTGAACCCCATTCGGTTATAGAGTGTTGCAATCGAATTATCCATAGCCTCACGCTCCTTCAGTAGAGAAAAATCTACTTTATATACTATAAATATAGAGATTCATACATTGTTCTGTCAATATAATTCATTTAATATTCATTTTAGATAGAATATTCAAACAAAAAATTCGGAGGTGCCTCATGAATTTAAATAAAAGCATGATAGGGATTGCCAGTACCCCCTATAGTGTCGTCATCGAACGAGAACATGTTACGCGATTTGCACAAGCAATCGGCGACAACAACTTGTTGTATGAAAATGAAGCTTATGCAAAAACAACCGCTTACGAAGGAATGACTGTCCCTCCTACTTTTTTAGTGGCGCTGGGTAGCCACGCTGAGTTTCCACTTAAACTCGATTTCAAACGCATGTTGCACGGGGAGCAGGAGTTTATCTACCATCAACCCGTACGAATTGGCGATAAATTAGACTGTATAATGACCGTCACGGATGTCTACGACCGGGTTGGGAAAAGTGGAACGATGCAATTTCTTGTTCTCGACACGAATATGACAACTGAAGACGACACACTTGTAGCAGTTTCTCGCAACACGATTATTTATCGACCCGTTCCGAAGGAGGCGAAATAAATGAAAGCGATTACAGCTATTTCTTTTTCGGAACTTCAGTCCAATACCGCTCTTCCTTCTTTTACAAAACCTGCTGTCAGCAAAGAACAACTCGTTCAGTATGCACAAGCTTCTGGCGACTTGAATCCGCTTCACACAGATGATAACTTTGCAAAAAGCATTGGACTAGATGGCGTTATTGCCCACGGCATGCTCATCATGGGCTTTCTTGGTCAATACGTTCAAGAAATTGCTGGAACCGAATCGGTTGTTCACCAATTCAATATGCGATTCGGTGCCATGACAAAACCTGGTGACGTGATCACATGTGGTGGTTTTGTAAAGCAATTGATGGAAATCGATGGACAACCGGCAGTGGCACTTGAGTTATTTGCAGAAAAAGCACCGGGTGAGCGAGTCGGGACCGGTTCTGCTGTTCTAGTATGTTCGAACCCACTTAACTAAAGAAGGAGGCTCCACACATGGCAACTTATTCAAATCAATGCGCAATCGTCGGAGTCGGCGAAAATAAGCGCTCACGTAAATCAGGAACCACTCCGCTTCATATGGCACTCACTGCAGCACGTAATGCATTAGCAGATGCCGGACTTGAAGCACACGACCTTGATGGCATCATGAACTACTCTACCGGGGCTGACTCGTGTCCTTCCCATGAACTCGCAACGTTTCTTGGATGTCACCCTAAATACGTCAAAGACGTAAGTGGTGGCGGCAGTAGCACAGAATTGCTTATCGCTGACGCCGTTGCGCTAATCGAAGCGGGCATGCTGAATACGGTGCTAATCTATCGTTCAATGAATGGTAGTTCGGGCCATCAAGTCGGACGTGGCTATGACCCTAACATGCTACAAGAAATGCTGTCAGGTGGCAGCTTCTTGATGCCTTATGGAACTGCTAGTCCTACACAGTGGTTTGGCATGTTCGCGACGCGACATATGCAGCAAACTGGAATCACGAAAGAACATTTAGGTCATGTATGTATTAGTTTTTATGAACATGCACAGCGAAACCCCGATGCATTTTTACATGGCAAGCCACTTGATATGGAAACGTATTTAGCGACACCTGACATCAGTTCACCATTTAATATTCATGACTGCTGCGTAGAACTAGATGAAGCAAATGCGATTATTGTAACGTCTGCAGCAAATGCGAAAAATTGCAAATCGAAACCTGTATTTATTGCGGGAATGGCTCCTCGTACGACTCATTCCAACACTCACTATTGGACTCAGGTGGATGAAGTTGCGGCCGACTATGCGGCGGCAGAATTGTATCGTTCTGCTGGTGTAAAACCTGAAGACATTCAAGTCGCAGCGATTTACGACTGCTTTAGCTGGGTCGTTCTTCGCCAACTAGAGTCCTATGGATTCGCCAAACGCGGCGAAGTTGGCGATTTCGTGGCTGACGGCAATTTGAAAATGGGCGGCTTACTTCCTTCTAACACAGCAGGTGGTATGTTGTCCGAAGGCTATACCCATGGCATGAATAATGTACTCGAACTCGTTCGCCAATTGCGACATGACTACAAAGGAACCGATCGACAAGTAAAAAATTGTGAGCTCGGGATTGCAACTGGCTGGGCGGGTCCTGATATGGCCGGTGCTATGATTCTACGAAACTAAGGAGGCGTTTTTATGACGATAAAAACTGATTACGAAAAACCGATTCCATTAAAAAACCAAGACAATCACCCGTATTGGGATGCTGCAGATCAACATGAGTTGAAGTTGCAAAAATGTACAGCTTGTCGTTCATTTATTCATCCACCAGGTCCAGCGTGTCCTAGTTGTGGCAGTCCAGAAACTGAATGGGAATTGCTTGGGTCAAATATTTCAGCAACCGTGTATTCATACGTTGTGTCGTACCGTCCATTCCTCCCCGGTTTCCAGCATGACTTACCAACGATTATTACTGTAGCGTCACTTGATGCCGCTCCTGAAGTAAAACTGATGGCGAACATTATTAATTGCGACGCAGAAGATGTAGAAATCGGCATGCCACTCCAAATGACGTGGGTAGATATCACGGAAGACCGAGCATTACCTCAATGGATACCTGCTGAAAAGTAACAACAGCTAGAGTCCCGCTCTTTTTAATAGTGCAGTTCAACTTTGCAACTAACGACGAAATAGAACGAAAGGATGTGTCTTGATGAACTTTACATTTACGAAAAAAGAAGAAAAGTTTCGCGATGAACTACGCGCTTGGCTAGAAACGAGTCTCCCGACAGGTTGGTTAGAAGGGGATCGTCAACTTCCTAAAGACCCACAACACTACTCTCAATTTTTACGCGACTGGCAACGCGCACTCTATGAGGGTGGTTGGGCTGCCATCGCTTGGCCAAAGCAATACGGCGGACGCGACGCAACGTTAATGGAAGAAATTATTTATCATCAGGAGATGGTTCGTGTCCAATCCCCTCCCCTTATTAACTACATCGGAATTCATATGGTTGCTCCAACCTTGATGCAAATGGGAACCGACAGTCAAAAAGATGAATTTATCGAGAAAATTTTAACTGGCGAGCAAGTATGGAGCCAAGGCTATTCAGAACCGAGTGCAGGCTCTGACCTTTCTGCAATCCAAACGACGGCTGTGAAGAAAGACGGCAAGTGGGTCATCAATGGGCAAAAAGTATGGACCAGTTTTGCTCACCTTGCAGATTGCTGTTTCTTGTTAACAAAAACAGAAAAAAGCGAAGGCAAACATGACGGAATTACCGTATTTTTGCTTGATATGCACCAACCGGGTGTTGAAACAGTGCCGATTGTCCAAATGGACGGTCACCAAGAATTCAATGAAGTCTATTTAACAGATGCCCTTGCAACGGACGCAGATGTCGTTGGCGAAGTCGGTAAAGGATGGAAAGTGCTGATTGCACTTATGTTGCATGAACGATCTGGTATTGCAGCTCAAGTGTTTACACTCGAACAGCAATTTGATCGCGTCGTTGATATGGCAAAATCCGTGCAAGTATGCGGTGTCTCGCTAATGGAAGATCCGTTCGTTGAAGACGGACTTGCTGATTTATACACGCGCATCAATGGAGCCAAACTAAACTACTATCGCAACATCACACATACGTTAAAAAACGGGAAACCGGGACCAGAAAGTTCGCTTGATAAATTACTGGTCAGTGAATTGACGAAAGAACTTTTCGACTTTGCGATGACGATTCAAGGTCATGCAGGCATACTTATGGCAGAAGATGCCTTGTTCGATTCGGATATGCAAGGGCAATACCTCGCTTCATTCGGTGCAACGATTGGTGGCGGCACAAGCGAAGTACAACGTAACACGATTGGCGAACGAATTCTCGGACTTCCAAAAGACTTAGGACGATAACTGTTAGGAGAGGTGAAGAACATGGATTTCGCATTAAGTGAAGAACAAGAGTTGTTTCGTACAGCCATTCGTAAATACATGACTGATTTAGGCAAAACCGATATTGCCCGTTCCATAATTGATGGCAAACTAGAATCGATTACACGTGTAACTTCCGGTCTTGCTGAAATGGGTATCTCTGCGATTCCAATTCCAGAAGAGCAAGATGGACTTGGACTTGGTGCACTTGATCTCGTTCCAGTTTTTGAAGAAACTGGACGCGTGCTATTACCGGGCATCCAACTTGAAACACTCGCCTTAGCCGTACCGTTACTTAACGCTTACGGAACACAAGTCCAAAAATCCAATTGGTTAACAAAAGTCGCCACAGGCGAAAGCACAATCTCTGTTGCGTGGTATGAACAAAACAGAGGACTGACACCAAAATCATTTAGCGCCATTGCAGCAAAAACAACTAGCGGATACGCCGTAACAGGTACGAAAACGCTTGTTTCCGTATTAGGAAATCCAGACATCTTCGTCACAGCTGCACAAACAGCCGAAGGAAAATCTTTATTTCTTATTAAAGCAAGTGATGTTGCGTCACAAAAAAATCTTCAGGGCATTGACGAGACGCAGCAAATTGCACAATTGACCTTTGATCAAGCACCTGCTGAATTGCTCGGTGAACCAGGCGAGGCGGCACAAATGTTGGACAATGCACTGCTCCATTTCAATGCGGCGCTCTGCTCTAGCATGGTCGGTGGCATGGATGAACTGGTTCATACAACGACCGAATACGCAAAAATCCGTGTTCAGTTTAATCAACCCATTGGTCGATTTCAAGCAGTCAAACACGGCATTGTGAACATGAAACTCGATTTAGAAACAGCACGTTCTTTGTCTTATTACGCAGCTTGGGCTGTAGAAAATAATACAGAAGATAAAGAAACAGCTGTTCATAGCGCTCGTTCTTTCGTTTCGAAAGCCTATATAAAAGCAGCTGCCGACTCGATTCAACTTCATGGCGGAATTGGATTCACAGAAGAATTGGATGTTCAACTTTACCTAAAACGTGCACGCTATTACGAGAACTATTTCGGTTCGGTTCGCGACTCTCGTAAAAAAGCAGCGCGTGCACTTGGCTGGCATACAAAATCCACTAAACAACATCCCGTACCTGTTTCGTAAGTAACGAACTACAGATTAGTTAAGAAGGAGAATGGCAAATGACCGTATCAACGGATTTGAAAGTCTATCAGAATTTAATTAATGGTGAATTACGTGGGGCAATAGGTGACGAAAAAATTGGCAGCATCGATCCTTCAACTGGTCGAGTATGGGCATACATTCCTCAAAGCACTGAAGAAGACGCGGTGTTGGCAGTTAACGCTGCGAAGAGTGCATTCCCAGCTTGGAAAAAAGCGAAAGCTGAAGATCGAGCAGCCGCTTTACGAAAAGTGGCTGAACTCATCGGTGAACACGGAGACGCGCTTGCAGCTCTTGAAACGCAAGACACGGGTTGGGTTATTCGCGAAACGACATATGGCTTAATCCCCGTATTGCAACAAATTTGGTTTAACGCTGCCGCTGGAGCATTGGGTGCGAACCGCGGTCAAACCGTTCCCGTGACAGCGACAAGTCTGGGTTATACACTTCGTGAGCCTTATGGCGTTGTTGTTGGAATCACACCGTGGAATGCTCCATTATTTACACTTTCCATCAAAGCAGCAAATGCCATGGCAGCAGGAAATACGGTCATTATCAAGCCTTCTGAGCATGCATCCTCAGCTTCTCTGTATTTCGCTGAGTTGGTAAAAGACATCTTTCCGCCAGGAGTTTTCAACGTAATTTCTGGATACGGCGCAGATATTGGAGACGCCTTAACGAGTCATCCCGACGTCAACAAAATTAGTTTGACTGGATCTAGTCGTACAGCTGCTACTATTGCACGAGCGACAGCTGATAAACCAAAGCCACTCATTCTAGAACTTGGCGGAAAATCTGCCAATATAATCTTTCAAGATGCGGACATCGATGCCGTAGCAGATGCGATTAGTACATACAGCATCTTCTCTGGAAACTCAGGACAAATTTGTGTCGGAAGTTCACGATTACTTGTCCATCGATCAATCTTTGACAAAGTGGCTAAAGCCGTCGTGTTACGCCTAAAAAATCCTGCCTATAAAACATACGGGCCGACACTGGATCCTACAACTACAACTGGCCCCATCGCAAACAAATCACAATACGATATCGTTCGTAATTATATCCAAGTCGGATTAGACGAAGGCGCGGAACTGCTCTTTGGCGGTCGTTCTGGAGGAGCAGAAGTTGCACCCGGTCACAGTGATTTAGCAGAGGGCTATTGGATTGAGCCCACCTTATTAAAAGCTGAGTCCAATACTTTGCGTATTTGCCAGGAAGAAATTTTTGGACCTGTCGCAGTTATGATTCCATTTGACACGGAAGAACAAGCTCTATCACTCGCAAATGGCACGGAATTCGGTCTGGCTGCAGGTGTCTGGACAAAAGACTTGAGCCTTGCGCATCGCATGGTTTCTGCAATCGAGGCTGGAAACGTATGGGTTAATACGTATGCGCGCGTCGGACCTGAAATGCCCTTTAGTGGTGTAAAAAGTAGTGGCTTTGGCACAGATTCGATTGAAGATTACTGTCGCGAAAAATCTTGTGTTATTGAATTATAAATAGATTGCATTCAAACTCTTAAATAGGCGGTGATCAGATGAATGTCCAACTCCCAAAAAAAGATAACTATGACCTGGATTTCCCTGAAATTCTCGACATTCCCAACGTATCGGCGGGTGCGATTTTAAAAGGTAGCGTTAAACAATACGGTGAAAAAAATGCCTATATTTACCGAGATACTCCGATTTCATATAACGCGATTTATCAAGAGGCAAAGCGTTTTGCAAATGCACTGCGAACACTCGGTATTGGTCGTGGCATGGTCGTATCAACTCATTTGCCAACCTGCCCGCAATACGTCGCAGCGTATTACGGAATCATTTTATCAGGTGCAGCCTATTCCCCACTCAATCCGTATTTACCTGCAGGAGATTTAACGCACCAATTGAATGATTCCGAAACTCAAGTTGTCGTGACACATGAATCGGTTGCACATTCCATTCGAGAAGTGCTTACCAATACGCAAGTCAAACATGTGATTCTCACTGGAGAGTCCGAAATCTTTTCCAACGAAACGCCTGTACCGATGGATGACTACGATGGCTGGTATAGTTTTGCAGCATTAAAAGCAGCGGCATCAGAAGACGACTTCGATGCGGGTATCGTTCCGGAACTTGATCTTGCTCATATCGCCTATACAGGAGGCACAACAGGCAGTCCGAAAGGCGTGATGATTACCCACGCGAATTTAGTCAGTAATATTACACAAATTGCCGCATGGACGGCTGGGGCGTTACCTATTTTAGATAGTGACGGTGCACTGCGTTTCGTAGCGGTCGAACAAGACCGTGAAATCTACAAGAAAAAATACTTAATTCCTCTCGGTGAAGAAGTGCGGTTAAGTCCTTCTCCGCTATTTCATATTACGGGTGGTATTGGAATGATTGTCTCTCCGATGGCACAAGGAGTCACGACTTTGTTACCGGACCGGTTCGTTCCTACACAATTTCTAGATTTAATCGAAAAATACAGTGTGTCTTCTATTAACGGAGCACCTGCAATGTGGAATATCTTATTAAACTTGCCTGGAGTCGACTCATACGATTTCTCGACAATCCGCAACATCAGTTCTGGTGCAGCTCCTCTGTCACAAAAAGAGTTAGGACTGCTAAAAGAAATGTTCCCGAATGCACGTGTTGGCGAAGGCTATGGACTGACGGAAGCGACAGCATCTGTAGCCGGCAGTGTCATGGTCACAGGCGGCGTTCATAAAGTCGGAACAGTTGGTTTGCCAACCTACAACACAAAAATCAAAGTCGTATCGCTCGACGGCATGAGCGAAGACCCTCTTCCGACTGGACAGACTGGAGAAATTTGTATTTACGGTCCACAAGTCATGAAAGGCTATTTCAATAAGCCGGAAGAAACGGCTGCGACACTTCGAAGCGGCTGGCTGCATACTGGGGATATCGGCATCATTGATGAAGACGGCTATCTCGCGATTGTCGATCGAAAAAAAGAGATGCTCATCTACAACGGCTACAACGTCTATCCGAGCCGGATTGAAGAAGTTCTCGTCTCTCACCCTGACGTCCAAAACGCGATTGTCATCGGAAAACCTGTAGAAGGCATCGGTGAAATTCCAAAGGCATTCGTCATCCTCAAACCCGGCAGTGGCTTGTCTGAGAAAGAACTCATGACCTATACAAATGAGCGCGTCGTCCACTATTCAAAAGTACGAGAACTCGAATTCCTTGAGCAGTTCCCGATGACAGCAGCAGGAAAGATTTCAAAAATCCATTTGAAGAAACAAGAACTGGAAAAGCACTAATATCACATGAAAAAAACACCTGGGGTAACAATAAAAACTCGCCATTTCTTCTTAAATGGCGAGTTTTTCTATTTTCTATAATAATTTGATCGGCTGTTTTTAACGTGCTATTAGTTTGTTCATTAGTGTTATTGGCGTTTTGGGATCATAAACTATTTCGAGATGGCTTTGCCAGTAGTGGTTTTTGCTTACAAATTTTATATTTTTGGTGCAAATCGATCCATGAAGAATTCCAATTCTTCGACTGGTAAAGGTTTACTATAATAATACCCTTGGATATTAAGGCAATCTCTAGCGATTAAAAAGTCTAACTGCTCTTTTGTTTCTACACCTTCAGCAATAACATTTAAGTTAAGATTTTGAGCCAAGGTAATAATCGTACTCGTAATCGCCGCATTGTCTTTATCCGTTAAGATATCAAGCATAAACGATCTGTCTATTTTTAACGTATCGATTGGAAAATCTTTCAAATAGCCTAATGACGAATAGCCCGTTCCAAAGTCATCTAGCGCTATTTTTATGCCCAATGATCTGATTTCTCCCATTTTTTCCAATGTCACATAGGTGTTTTTGAAAATCTGATTTTCAGTTAATTCGATATGCAAAAATTCTGGTGTTATCTTTGTATCTACTAAGATGCTTTCAATCATAGGGATCAAATCGTCTTCTTCAAATTGTCTACCTGATAAATTTACGGAAACCGATAACTGTGAATGCCCTTGACTGTGCCATATTTCCAATTGCTTACAAGCGTTCAATAGCACCCACTTGCCTATTGGGACGATCAATCCGGTCTCTTCTGCAACCGGAATAAACTCATTTGGAGAAATCATGCCTCGAGTTGGATGATTCCACCTTAGCAACGCTTCTACTCCGACGATGCGATTGGTTTTGCAATTTACTTGTGGTTGATAATGGAGACTGAGTTCATCATTTTTCAATGCTTTATACAGTGCATTTTCTAAGTAAATGCTCTCCATACTCCAGTCACTCATTTCACTCTTAAAGAAATGATGATAGGTACCGGATTTTTCTTTCGATTTATACATAGCAGCATCAGCATTTTTGATCAAAATTTCGGCTGTATCGCCGTGTTCAGGGAATAAGCTAATGCCAATACTCGCTTTAATGTATACTTCATTTCCTTTTAACGAAAACGGATCTTCAAAGGATTCTACTAACTTATCCACAACTTTTAATACATCTTGATTTTTGTTGTAGTTCGGTAAGACGATCGTAAATTCATCGCCTCCTTGACGCGATACGAACGCGCCTTCCGGTACACACCGTCTCAAACGATTGGCAACATTCTTAAGTAACATATCTCCATAACTATGTCCGAAACTATCGTTTATCATTTTAAAGCGATCCAAATCCAAGAACAACACTGCGACTTTCTGTCCTGAAAGTCCGGCTTTTCCTGTTTCTTTTTCCAAATAATTTTCAAGCAAAATTCGATTCGGCAAATCGGTCAAATGATCGTAATAAGCCAAGTGACTAATTTCCTTTTCCAACTGCTTTCTCTTAGTAATGTCTCTGAACGTAACAACCTCACCAATCACCTGGTTGTTTTCTTTTATAGCAGAAACGACGTACTCAACAGAAAAACCATAACCATCTTTTTTGAGAAACTTCAAATCTTCTTCTAAAGACACGGAGGTGATCCTCAGGTTTTGATTGTCGTGTAATAAGATTTTATAGGACTGTCCGATCAGTTCACCCGTGTTATAACCTAATATAGACTCAGCTGCTCGGTTGCAAAACGTGATCTTGTTTTCTAAATCAAAACCGAAAATACCTTCATCTACCGAATTTAAAATCAGCTCTTTTTCACGACTCAAGTTTTCTAATTCTGTAACCACTGTTTTAAGTTCATTATTTTTCAAAACAACCTCTGAAGTTCTTTTTTCAATTAGCATTTCTTGTTTTTCCATATAGAGCAAATTTGATAGTGTGGAGGCAGTAGCTTCTGCAATCGATTGAGCTAGTTCGATATCGGATTCACTGAAGACTTGCTCCGTTTTATTAAAACTGACGAGGACAAGCGCTCCTAAAACTTCCCCCATCGATACAAAAGGAAGCATCAACATCGCTTCAAACCCAAATGTTTTAGAAACCTCTTGGTTAACTCGTTCGTCTTTTGTCACGTCTCGAATATACAGCGGCTTTTTAGAAACGACTACGGCATCAAACACACGATCATTTGATGGATCAAACTGCAACTCCTCGTGCTTGTCCAGCCAGTCTTCTTCAGCCCATTCACTTTTCGTACTTAAATTAGTCGGTTTCATCTTCGCACCTACTATTGGATCTAATAAATGAACACCTATATTATCATTTTTCAAAACCTTACCGACATAATGAAAACATTTTTCCATTACATCTGTCATTGAGGAAGTCATAGATAAGTCACGCGTCAAATCTAGCAGCAATTGCTTTTCAGCAAGGATACTTTCCTTACGTTGTAAATTGTTGACGTTGCGAATTGCTACACCTGCCATATTGACATAGGCTTCTACCGTTTGTATTTCATCTGCGGTCAAATTCATCGGGATGCCGTAGTCAAACAGAAAAACCAGTCCGAACAATTCACCTTCATATGAAATAGGAAGTGCTAATAGTGATTTGATTCCAAATCCTGCAACTGCTCTTGGATCTGGACGGTTATCTTTTGACGTATCTGCGATATAAATAGTTTGTTGCGTTTCAATTACTTCTTTTGCTAATAAATCATATTCTGTATCTACTACATGCATATCGAGTGTCATACCATTAATAACTTCCGGTTTCCCCACGTATCCACGGAAACTCCCATCTTCTTGCGGCAAGTAAATTCCAACCGAGTCACATTGCACAACTTCTTCGGATATAGCCGTAATCACATGTTCAAGAAGTGGACGGAGTTCAAAATTCGTGTTGATTAGTTTCGTAATATCGGCCAACCGGGAATAACGAGTTTGTTCAATTTTCATTAGCACAACCTCCATTCACTGACTTCGTTATCTATGTTATAAAAGGTGACAAAATGCCATCGAAACATCCAAAACAAAAATTACCTTTTTTTAACACTTAGAACTTCTTTTTTACCTATTCTATTTAGACAATAGGTTATTCATGTATTTTTTGTACAATCATTCTATCATTAATATCGACAAAGACTCGTTAAAAGTTAATAATAATTTAATTGATATTCAGATAATTTATCTGTTAGCGATAAATTTTAAAAAATCTACTCTCAGCATCCTATTGGCGACTTCTTTCTGTACAGTGAAAGCAAAGAACTTACTCAGTCGATTCAATTTTACTCACTCCTTCTAAACTTCTACTTATTTTTACGTTTTACTACTAACGTTTTATTTTTAAGTCAAATCAAAAACCGCAAGAGAAAATGGCGAACTTTTCTCTTGCGGTCTATATAGTTAGTAATGCTATTCAAACTGCTATTGATTACTTTTGATATTGTGTCACGACTGTTTTAGCTAGAAGACCGATTACTTGGCCTTTAAATTGATCTGGAACAGAATGACCGGCCGGATCTTTATAATACAGAAGGTTTGTTTTTTCCACATAAGTAAAACCCATTGCTAGAAATTGGCTCTTTAAAGACGGTGGCAGTTGGTCGCTGCCTGTCACTTTTTTAAAGTACGGAGTTGTCGAAATTGACACATCCACATCGTCTAAACTAGATGTTAGCATGAATAAATCCTGATCGCTTTTTATAATCCACTGTCCTTTAGAGTAGATGGCTATTTGTAAGTATTCCAATCCAGAAATCCCCTCTAAGTTAACGCCATAAATCTCGTTAATTAGCGTTCGATTCGTTGCTCCTGTAAGCGCATAGTCATGTTCTTTTATATAGCGGTCCATCACTTCGTTTTTCTTCATCTTCATAATCTTCGCGTCTTTAGCTGTAGATTCTGCTCCTTCTTTCAGAGATACTCGCAAACTTTTCATAATTCCATCTGAATAAATGCTCAGCTTACTGCCATAATCCTTTTTGGAAACTAGATTTAAATCAACTGAAAAAACTTCGTCTACTGCACGACGAACTTCATTGCCTTTCAGCTTTTTACCAAAGGAAGCTACGTAATAATCCATAACTTTCACTTTCGGCATTTTGTTGATGACACTATCCAGCTGTGTAGATTTAGCATCTTCTCCTAAACCAACACGTACGGCTTCCATAACTTTTTTGGAATACTTGGTATCTTCTTTATGGTGCTGGCTTTGTTGAACAGTAGTCAACGTTTCCTGTGCAAAAACGTTGCCAACTCCTCCTGTAAACAACATGCTGATTAATAAAACAGAGACCATCAGTTTCTTAAATTGGATTTTCAATTGGTTTCCTCTTTCTGTTTAGTAAACTTTTATCGTTGTTATTCCTCTGATTTCTTACTGGATCTGACAAAACTGTTCTACCACTTTCACGATTTATCCATATTGTTCGCTTCTTCTGTATCGCGGACGTTCTTTTGTACCGTCACTACTGCAAACAAACTCAAGATAAACGAAATGCCGTAGAATCCTTTTTCGCTCAAGATGATACTGCCTGCATTAAACAAGCCAATCGCCATAAGTGCGATTGCTGAAATGAGCGCAAACCAGCTGATGCCATAATACAGATTTGTAACACGTATTCCTTCATCGCGGTCTCGAACTGCTTTTTGAAGTGACACAGCGGAATATAGGCCAAGGATCATGACTGTGATGTAATACCCTTTCTCGTTTAACTCCATCGCTGCATTGTATAATCCAATCAAATAAGTTGATACCCCTATGAGCAATGCTCCCCATGCTGCACCTTTAAACGCGCCAGTCGGTTCTCCAAGCCTGCGTTTCTCCACTGTTTTTTTCGTGAACACGTCTTCGTCTTTATCCTCTAACATACATACATCCCCCTCTCTTTTACTAGTGTGAATCTTATTTACCTCCGACAAGATGACTTAATTTTACAAATTTTAACTAAGACTATTTTACCATATATAACAGAAAAAATACGACTGATTTAAACAAACTAGTTAAAAATTTGAAAAAAATAAAGAACAGAAGATTTACCAGCTAAAAGATAATTCGCATTGAAAAAGCAGAAGGACAAACCCATTGGTTCAGCCTCCTGCTTTTTACGTGATTGCCTCATTTCAACGCTCTTCTGTACCATCCGGATAAACAACCTCTACGCCATCTTCTTTTTTCACTTTAGCTGGAGCTCCCCACATGGCGATTTCGTGTTTGACTAGTTCTACCGTTTCGTCTTTCCCATCAATAATGTGAAAAACCTGATGGCCATTCGCAACAAGCCAATTACTGATCAGAAAACGATGGCAGCGAGAAGGGTGCCGCTCCGAGCAACAGTAAGCTACACGCTTTTCGCTTGCGATTGTCACTAACGCATCTATGCCTTCTTTAAATTCATCAGTCAATGTGTAATCGGCGTAATTGTGAAACGACTGATTGTTCCATCCTGCGTTTACATCTCCATCAATTTCTTTCGATTTGCGGCGCCGTCCACCGAGCTTTGGAAAATGCTGATAGTGGATATTGTCCGCTTCCAGCCATTCTGGAAAAATGTCTTTCGAAAACTGTGGCCATTTGCGACTGCCAGGAAACGCTCGCACGTCTGCCAGTACCTCAATCGAATTGTCTTTCAGCATCTTTCTAAAAAATTCCTTTGAGTGACTCGAGTGACCAATTGTGTAAATGTCCATCTGACTCTCCATCCTTGTCAAGCGATTTACTTTTACTATTCCTGTCAGTTAGTAAGGTTAAACACCTTTTTAAAACTAGCCAGTAGAACCAAACGTCGCTTTCTACCACCTTGACACTCGATATATCCTCCCTTATACTACGAGTAACGATATATCGAGTAACGATATATAAAAAGAGGTGATTTAATGCAATCTCTATCCGAGTCCACATATTTAGTGTTATTAGCCTTAACGAAAAAACCTTTGCATGGTTATGGAATTATAAAAAAAATCGAACAATACAGCGATGGCGCTATTGTTTTAGCACCTGGCACCTTGTATGGCGTGTTGACCAACTTGCAAAAACAACAACTTATTGAACTTGTCACTGCTGAAAAAGAAAGTAGACAAAAGAAAACATATCAACTGACAGATGAAGGTCATGTAGTTTTCAAATTAGAATATCAACGCTTTAAAAAGATGCTGACGATTAGTGATGACATTTTAAAAGGAGCGGAAACTGATGAAAACAATGAAGAAGTTTAAACTGTCGCTCGCGAATGATATCGAAAAAGAAGCCAATTGGCTAACGGAAATGTCAGCCAAAGGATGGCATTTCGTTAAATACAAATGGGGATTTTATTATTTCGAAGAAAATCTTGAAATTTCGTATATTTACCAAGTCGATTTCCAAGAAGCGACCGATGAGTATTTTGATTTGTATAAACAAGTCGGCTGGGAACATATGCATACAGAAGTGATGCAATTTCATTATTTCCGTGCCGACACTACCATCATTGGCAACAAACGGATTTATTCAGATCCCGCTTCTATTAAAGGCATGTATAAAAGAATGTTTTCCTTCTATCTTGTCATCTTTGCTTGTATGCTCGTTACTCAAATCGGTTTATTGCTGACGTGGGATGGCAACCTGTTCTCAAAATTCGTTTTAGCGCTGGTTACTGCCGTACTCTTACTTTATGTTTACTTGTTCATCAAACTTACGCAGCAAATGAAGAAAAACGGAAAACTGATCTGACAGCGAAAACCCTCGAATCTTTGACTAAAGATTCGAGGGTTTTACTGTGTTCCTACGTGTAGTCAGATATCGTCTAGTGTAGGTAACTCTTTCTAAAAACAGTGGACTTTTAGATTCGTCCTTTGACCTTGGCTAACAAAAACTGTCGCACTTCCGAAACATCAGCTAACTTTCCTTTTGGCACAATAAAAGCAGACAATCCGCTATTGTATAAGTACAAATTGGATGCATCTTCGCCGATATGTTCAATACCGGCCCATGATACGAGTTTTTCACCTGTCGCACTGACTTCCCGAAGACCCGCTTCTGTGAATATCATCGTATGTGTTCCAAGTACGCCTTCGTTTTTTCCTTCTCGAAGCAGTTTTTTGGATGATTTCTGGATATGATGATAAAAATATTTCGGATAAAAAATAGTCCATAAAATTCCGATGATGAGAAATGGAATTACCATAAACAAGATGGGGATATCTAATACAAACGAAAGAACGACGGCCATCACCAAATAAATAATAGGCACCCACACGCGCTGCATAGTCATTGTTTTTCTTACAGTTTTAGAATTTTTTGCGTGGTATAAATTAAAATCAATATACGCCTCTTCGGTTACATCGTAGGTAATCTCCATTGCTTAGTTAGCTCCTATTCTTATCCGTCTTTATAGCATTTCAACACTTTGATAAGCTTCTATCATATCATGTGAAAGGAGTTTTTTGGATAGCGTCATTTCATAAAATTATCTTCCTGCACCACACGCGCAGACTGCGATCATGTAAATCAGTCTTCCCTCTACTGAAGAAGCTTTCTCTTCATCACAAGAGTAATTGATTGTATATACTACTTTAGAAATTTACTCGATTCCATTGAACTTGATCCTACTAAACAAGGAGTAAAAGCATTATAGTTAATAGTTGAGGATAAAAAACATCATGAAACGACAGAAAAGAGGAATCGCATGATTGCAACAAATAAAAAACGAAAATTCCATAAAGCGAAGTTAATTTTACGAGCACTGCCCATTATCATCGGCGCTTTTATCACTGCCTATGGTCTTGAAACCGTGCTGATTCCAAACAATGTATCGGACGGCGGAGTCACTGGCATCAGCATCGTCGGCTCCCAATTGACCGGAATGCCTTTAGGTTTGCTGATTGCTGTCTTGAATATTCCATTTGTCTATTTAGGCTATAAGCAAATCGGGAAAAGCTTTGCCATCTATTCCACCATCGGCATCGCTTCCCTTGCCTATGCAACGACCCTCATGCACCATCTCCCGCCCATCATCGTAGGAGACACCTTACTGATTACAGTCATTGGCGGAATCATCATTGGTTTTGGAATGGGGGTTGCTTTGCGAAATGGGGGTGCGCTTGATGGAATCGATATGCTGGCGGTACTATTATCGCGCAAATTGCCATTTGGGACGAGTGACCTGATCTTATTTCTCAACATGTTCGTCTTTATCATCGTCTCATTCGTCTTTGGTCTGCAAGGCGCTTTTCTGTCGGGAATCGCTTATTACATTGCAGCCAAAGTAATCCACTTGGTCGAAGAAGGATTTAGTGGTTCTAAAACGTATAAAATTATTTCGCGTGACCCCGAACTGCTCGTCCAAACCATCTACGACCGTCTCGGACGTAATGCTACCTACAATATCGTCAAAGGGGCTTACACAAATGAGGACTACAAAGAAATCACGTGTATCATCAACCGACTCGAAGACAGTAAAATGAAAGAAATCATTTTTGAAATTGATAACAACGCCTTTGTTGCGGTTTACGACGTTGCCGAAGTTCGAGGCGGTAATTTCAAAAAACGGGACATTCACTGAGTTTGTTGCCGTATACTAAAATGTGCCGATTACTCTTTACTAACAATCGTTTGATGGTAGTCCTAAAATTTTTAATATTTTTTTATTTATTCCCAAAACACAAAGCCGCTGATGGAATAACTTCCATTAGCGGCTTTGTGTTTATAAGCTTTTACTTGCTTTTCCCCATTTTTTATTGGAATTCAGTTTTCCAAGGCCATTTTGATATGCGCCAAATGATGTTCTTCGTGCCAAGACAGTTTTGCTAGTTTTGTTGCGACGCTGATTTCGCCATTTGTTTCGTGTGTAAAGATACGCGCCCGTTGTTCATCCGACAAATGCTTGCCAAGTGCTACAATTCGTTCGTTCAGTCCTTCTAGTAGGTGAATCGAACTTTCTACCGGCAACTCGTTGTCAGGAAGCGCGATCCATTTCTCTTGATCAAAAGCAGGAACCGTCGGATTGTCATCCGTCAAAGCCAATTTCAAGCGCTGATACATAATCAATTGCGAATCTGCAATATGATGCACAAGTTCGCGGACTGTCCAGCTGCCTTCTCTGTATTGCTTAGCTAATTGCTCGTTATCTAATAAATCAACAATTTTTCTCAGTCGTGTGGTGAACGTCTCGATTTTTCCAAGCCATTCTTCGACATGTTTAGCTGTTACGTAATCAGGAACTTGTAATTCTCCAATTGGATATTTTACGTCCATTTTCTCAACCTCTTTTCCTCGTGTGATTTGTAGACAATGGGATTACTGCAAAATGTACCAATAGGATTGGATTTTGTAAATCAGTACGCTGTGAAATACATGGATGCCTTCCACTATCTCACAATACTAAGTATTCACCTGTATACATTATCGCAAAGCAACGTTGATTCAGAACTCATCTATGACAGTGCTTTTCCATCAAGGTTGCAGAAGAAAATTGAGCATCTTGCTGTATGCTTCGTCCCGAGACGGTGCATGATGTTTTGACGAATAAGGATCACTAAAACCATGTTCTGCGCTAAATTGATGTAGTTCAACATTTTTCTTATTGAATAGTGATTCAGCCACACCGGAAGATTGTTCTTGTTCTGAAAGAAACAAGAGAGTTGAACATCGCGGATTCGTTTCCAAATAGTCTCTAATTCGCGATCCGTAGTAGCCAACCACACCTTTAATACAGTCTGTCTCACTGCATAGCCAAGCAATCGTCGCGCCTATGCTAAACCCAACAAGATAAATTTCTTTATATTTGTCCTGGGCATCCACCACGATTTTCTGTACTTTAGTCGCAGCATCTGCAAAGCCTATGTTCTCCATAAAATTGCGGTAAGCTGCTGCTTCTTGTGTATACTCAAATGATGTTTGCTGTTGCAGTAGATTAGGACAACTAACATCAAAACCTTCTTTTGATAACGACCTGCATACCTCTTTCATATGCACATTGACTCCATAAATTTCATGGAGTACAATGACCAGTTTTTCTGATCCTGTGTGTATCTTTATCAATTTACCTCTCCTCACAAGTCTTTCTCTTCTTCTAATGAAACCACTAAACGCTAAGCTTTCCGGTACTTATCCTCAATGATCCGGTAATTGTCATGGTGGATTTTATCCCATTCCGTCTTTTTGTACATCCGGCTTTTCAATCGCTGATTAATCCATTCAGGATCATACTCTCTAAAAGACTGGCTATCTGCCCAGTCTTTCATCTCTCTATGCTCCGTATGCTTTTGATCTCGGTAAATTTGTAAGAAGTCATAAAATCCTGGAATGCCTCCTACATCTTCCGGTGGTGCTGTCTCTGCCCCGTCTAGTAGCGTTGGGAAACCGAAATAATAATCGTCGACGATAGTTTCAAGCTTGATACGGAACTGCCAGCCATCACCAAAATCATAGCTGTATACTAACTCTTTGTGCTTCTCCAAAAATTCATCAATTTTAATGCCCGAAGGTTTCCGAACAACTGCCGATAACCGCTTTTGATAAGCTTCTTCAAACTTTCTATACTGCGGTTCCATATTCTTTAATCGCTCCGCAAACATCTTTTTGTTCTTTTTAAACCCTTGGTGTTCTTCGTAAGCTTCTTCGTCATTTGTCACTCGAATGCCGTCTTCCGCTAACTCAAATTCGAATAGATGATAGCCTTCCGACGGATAGCCACTCTGAAAATTGCTAGTCTGTTGCACAATGTCGTGCAGCATATTAAATGTGGCACCTGCTGGCATGATTACTTTGCGCCAAATAAGTGGATTTGAGTGTTCCAATTCAATTCGGATACTATACGATTTCATCTTTGACCACCTGGCTTTCTTTCGAGATTATTTTATATTCTTGTCCACAGCAAAACGAGCAGCCCATTAGGAATTAACAGGAATATCAACGATTCATTTAACCCTATCACACTTTACGACGTTCTCCATCCTGCCAACAGACAATTCAGCACAAAAAAAAGTAGAGCTTTGCAGTGAATCACCGCAAAGTTCTACTTTTAACATTTCCACTAAATCAAAGAGCTTTCAACTTAAAGACTTCTCGCTTCTCAACCAAGTCCGCCGTATGCGTCCGGTATTCTTGATAATGACGAGTAGCGACATGATTCTCGAGCGCGTTTTTGTCTTGCCAGATCTCGTGAAGAACAAACGTGTCGTCTTCAATCGATTGATGGAGAACATAACTTACGCACCCCGCTTCTGCGCGTGACGCAATTAGAACTGTGTTCAGTTCCGTCAATAATTGATCTGCCATGTTTTCTTTTGGCTTAAGAATCGCGGTAATGACGATAGGTTCCATCATTTAGTTTCCTTTATTGTTTCCTTTTTCCAAAGCCTTCACCAATTCCTCTGCCAATTCTTCAGCAGAAAATGGATCGCGGCCAGTTACCAATTGGTCATTGCCCCATACCACTTTGTTGTCAGCACTATAATTAGCAACTTCGCTCATTTTTGCTTCCAAGCTAAATGGGAGAATTTCTGGAAGGCCTTCAGGTTCAACCGCTTCTGGGTAGCCGGTTACGTCTAACCCATCGATGATGCTTTTGCCATTTGGACGCATTGTCCAAACTAATGGAGCTGGTCCGTGGCAGACAGCCGAAACGATGTTGCCATTGTCATACACGGTATTGATGATGTTACGAAGCTCTTCACTTTCAGTCAAGTCATACATCGCTCCGTGACCACCCACGATAAATACGACATCGTAGTCTTTAGCATTGACGTCTGAAAGAGCAGCAGTATTGTCCGCGATTCCCGATTCATACATTTTCTTGTATTTGCCTTCAGGATCATAATCTTCACTAATGCTGACCATGTCTAATGTCGGTTTGCCACCGAGTGGTGAAGCCAAGTCTACTTGGTGTCCTGCTTTTTCTAAGATTTCTTTCGGTGCGAATAATTCTTCTGCCCACCAGCCAGTTTCGTAATTATTTTCTGTATCCTTATGTCCACTTGATAAGACTGCTAATACTTTTGCCATGTTAAATTTCCTCCTCTAGGTTATAAAAAATCCTAATACTAGTATATCCCCGAATTTTTCACGTCTAAACAAGCAAACAAAACAGACAATTTCTAGCACCTAGCTAATCTACTTACATTTTAGTACAAGGTATGAAAAAAGGGGGCATGTCAAAAAAGAGGATGCATGTTACGCGCATCCTCTTGTGCTTTCTCGGTTCAATTGAATTGCAGATATTCTATATTTACCTATCTTCTAGTCCATCAAACTTTTTCGTTAGCTCTGCCACATCCGTTTCGCCGCTCTCCACTAGAACATTCACCATCGTCTTTTTCAACTGTTGAAGTGGTAAGTGTCTATGTGTAAACGGTACCCGGTCACTTTTGTGGCTCAGCGGAACTTTCTCGAATGACTAATTTGGTATCGATAATTATTTTCTTACTGACTTCCCGTTTAGTCGTCAATCTATCAATTAACAAATCAACCGCCGTTTCTCCCATTACTTCTGTATAGAGCTTAACAGTAGTTAAAGGAGGCATCATATATTTAGCTGTAGCTACATCGTTGAATCCCACTATACTTAAGTCCTCAGGTATCTTTACTCCCAGTTCAAAAGCAGCTTTGTAGCATCCGACAGCAATCGTATCGTTAGCAACAAATACAGCCGTTGGTTTAACCTTGCCTGCCAGCATTTCTCTTAAGTTTGTGTACCCATCCTTTGGATCGTAGCCACCAATTTTCACTAGCTCTTCATTGAAAATGTTTTTTTCTTTTAAGTATTTTTCAAATACATCTTGTCTCAAATCTTTAAATCGGTTGCCGTACATGTCGGTTTCTACCCCGCCAATAAATCCAATAAATTCATGACCCAATTCAATCAAGTGATCAAGTGCTTTTCTCGTCGCCGAATTAAAATCAATAATGACTGAATCATAATACTGAGGATCCGGATTTGAATCCACAAAAATACACGGTTTTCCAAAGTCGAGAATTTTTTCAATGTCTTTTTTCTTGAAAGTACCCAGTGCTAGTATGCCATCGAGATTTTTTGGCTTATTGCCATTTTGTTCTTCGTCGATCCGGTAGAATTCAATCTGTTTGTCGATCAGCTTTTTTTCAAGAGCTACGCGAATCGATAGGTAATAGGTGTCGACCAGTTCTTCTTCCATTGAGAAAGAGTCATAGATGCCGACTCGCCATTTACTTTTTTTCTTTTTTTTCGGCGCCACTACATAGGACAAATCCTCCGCTGACTCAAATACTCTTCTTCTAGTTTCTGGCGAGACATTGAGTGTCTCATCGTAATTCAGAACTCTCGACACGGTTGTAATTGAAACATTAGCCAGATTGGCTATATCTTTGATTGTGGCCATCATTAATCTCCTACTAACTTTTCTCTTTCTTCCATTATATACATGTTCAGCTGATTCTTTCTAATTTATTCTTTTTGAGAAACGAAAATTTCGTTTCTGAAACGACAATGGCACATAAAATCAATGCAGCACCCACGATCATTTTGAACGTCATCACTTCTGCGAGAAGCGCTACGGAAAAGACCATCCCCCAAAAAGATTCGGTTGAAAGAATAATCGCCGCGGTCGTTTCAGATAACCACTTCTGAGCGACCGTCTGAAGAAGATAGGCAATCGTAGTTGAAAAAACACCTAAGTAGACGAGAGATAGAATCCCTTCTTTTTCAGCTACAACAAGCGGATCTCCCTTGAAAACGACAACCAGTACACCAATCACTGCAGCCACAGTAATCTGTACAAGCGTCAGGAGTATCGGATCTGAGTCTTTTACGTACTTGGCCGTATAAAAAATTTGAAGTGCAAAAAACACGGCACAACCGAGGGTCAACAAATCCCCGATATTGATAGACGAATTTATTTTCAGCGAAAGCACGCCGACGCCGAGCATCGCCAAAAAGGCACCGCCTAATTCGAAAAAGTCTATTCTTCTTCTATAGATAACGAGCGCTAAAAAAGGAACAATCACCACATTAACAGCCGTCAAAAACGCATTTTTTGATGGTGTTGTATATTGTAGTCCTACTGTCTGGAGCGCAAAAGCTGCATAAAGGAAGATTCCCAATATGACGCCTTGGATAATTATTTTTTTGTTGAGATTGCGAATACTGCGATAAAAAATAGCGATTAGCATAACTGCCCCGATCAGAAATCTACCTGCCAAAATTTGGTAAGGTGTCCAATGATTCAACGCAATGGCATTTGCTACAAAACCGCTACCCCATATAATTGCTGTAATGATAAGAAGCGTTTCTCCCAGGTACTTGCGCATTTAATCATCCCCATAGTGTTCATGTAAAAGTTGTAAAAACACACTTGATGTCCAAGTGAACGATGTATCGACCAACCCTTCCCCAGTAAATGGGTCAAAGTTTTCCGCCATGCCGCCTTCCAAAGTCAGGTCAAGGAACTTTTTCCGCAACCTGTCTGCTGCTTCCGTGTAGCCATTCGCCTCCAATGCGTGAATGAACAAATAAGTGACTGGTGCCCAAATTGGACCAAGCCAGTAGCCATTTTCTTTGTAATAAGGACTTGAAGGATTTTCGGTTGCAAGTCCAAAGCGAGTTTCAAATTTTTGCTCAAGGTCGTTAACAAGTTCTTCTGCAATGGTTTTATCCAACCGGTAGGCAATCAGCAACGGCAGTCTAAGAATCAAGCTGGAACGATTCGTTATGATTTTGCCGTCCTTTCCGACTCTACCATAAAAACCATCTGCGTCATACAGCCGCTCCATCAATAACTTAAACATGGAATCGGCTCTTTCTTTAAAGGATACGGCTTCTTCTTTTTCACCCAGAATTTCCGCAAAAGAAGCTAAAATATCGTATGAACGGATGAGAAAACTGGCAAGGTCCGGCGCTTCTACTGGCATGCCTTCATGAAATAGTGAAGCATTATCCCAACCTGAATCATTGCCATGTTTATAATGCGGAAGACGCTCTTTGAATGTCCGGTAGTTGTCGTAATAAGACACTACTTTTTTAGTAGATTCAAAGACTTCCCTTATTCGCGATGTTTCTTTAAAATAGTCATTTTTTTGCATCAGCTGATCATACACTAACGCAAATATTGGCGGCTTCGTGCAGTTATAAGAAATAAATTTATCGTTCACAAAATCTGGATAAGCTCCGGATTCGTCCTGTGTATCCATAAAAATTTTCAATTGCTTATAAGCCAGTTCCGGGTGTTCTCTTCCTAAATTTAAAGCATTAAAACAATTATCCCATGACCAAATATTATACATCCATAACTTGGACATATACATGGCAGGCTCCCGTAATAGTCCGTGAGGGTGAACGACGCTCGACCAGGTGATGTAAGCCGCTCTTTCAATAGAAGAAAGATACTGATCATCTGCCTGAAGAGGTTTCATCGATTGAAACCATGCCTTGTATTGTCTAGTGACTTGGTCCTTGCCTTCGTGAAACGACGAGTATTTCTTCTCCTTGTAAACGGTTTGGTAACTTTCAAAGACAAAATGTCCTTTACTCAAACAAATATCGATATAATCATTTCCAATAATGTTCCAAGGCGCTTGAACATTTAGAGTCCCGCCAAGGTTAAGTAGCATCAGTTTTAATTCTTTAGGATAAATATGATATTCAAACATGCCTCTCGCTAATTCCATAATGGAATCATACTTACCTTTATCTGCAGTCAGCTTAAGTTCAATATTTTTCACTTCTATATGAAGTTCATTTTCTTTTGGAATTATCATTTCTACAGCGGCTTCGGAACGTCCTTTAATGTGGAATTGAACAGAAAATTCCGAAGCATGGACTTCAAAATCCTGCTCAATTCCATTCTCTACCAAAGCAATTTTGAACAACCGAGAAGGGGCATCATCCCCTCCGTGAATATCTCTTATATAAACATCATTCGAATCCTTCTCTTCCGAAATGCAAAAATACGAGCCATATCTGGAAAACGGGATTTCTTTAATATCTAGTTTCATCCGATCTCTCCTAGCCCTTTTTTATCTTGCCACAAAAAATCGACTTTCTTCAATAAGGTTGGACTTAGGAATCGCTCTGATTTCAAGCGTCATTTCAAAGTCTTCTACCCCTACTCTATAGGGTGGTAACTGTTCTTCACCACAGCTGTTGCTGCCCAGGCCGCTCTGTCTGTAATCGACAGTCAACACATTATAGGGGGATTTCTCAATTTTCCCACGATGCTGTGCCGCTTCAAGCGCTGCTACTTCGTAATCATGGATGGTGAAGTCGCGAATCTCCTTGAAGTTAATTAGGATTGACTGCTGTCCTTTTGACAATGCCAGGAAGGAGACATCGCATCTCGATCCATTTTCTTGAGGATAGACATAGTCCGTGTGCAACTCTTCAACCGATTTCGTGTAAAGACCAATTGGCTGACTGCGCTTGGAGTCCTGATAATTTTCAGAGTCGCCACGACCGTACCACGTCACTTCGTTATAAGCCTGGTTAAGCTTCATATTGATGCCAATTCTCGGAAGCATGTCTGGTATTTCGTTTCCTCTACTTACTTTTTCACCAACCAATTGAAGATTTAATACGCCGTGTGATGTAATTCGATAATGATAGCGAACGTTAAAACCCCATGCTTGGTTGAGGCTAGACATATACTTTTGAATTTCTACATCGACAAATCCATCGCCAACATGATATTCCAGTGATACCATTTGTTCCTTGGCATTTTTTATGAAGTATTTGTTGAGCCAAGCATCCCGTTTGTACATATCATTGTCGATTGATGCTCGCCATAAAGTTAGTTCCGGACCATCCTCAACAATTTTTTCTCCGTCGAGAGCAAAAGAAATTAAGGTCCCTTCCACTTTTGAAAATTCCGCTTGAAAATGTGGACTAGTCAGATGTAACCTTACAGGCGTCTCCTCGACTGAAATGTGTTTTTTTGAAGTGAGAGCCAAATCTTTAACGGTCTTATTTCGCTTCGTCACCTCAACCAAGAAACTCTCACGCGTGATTGGGTGTCCTTTTTCTGCGTAATTTGTAGCTTCTGGTTCACTGTAGATGAACCGCAGCCAAACCTCTTCATGTGCCAATGCTTTCGCTTGATCGATCGGCAACGTATACTCGAGTTCTTCACCTGCTGAAAGATTGGGCAGTTCGACTTCCACTTCTTCGATTAATTCTGAAAATGATTCCACTCGAATGCAAAGATGGATGCCTTTCAAATTTCGGAAGTCGTAGCGGTTTTTTAGTTTCACACGAAACGGATTGCCCGCTGTTGCTTCTGTCACAATGGGTTCAATTACTTTTTTGTATTCAATTAACGCAGGAGAAGGTGTGCGGTCCGGAAAGACCAGTCCATCGATACAGAAGTTTCCGTTAGTAGGGAAGTCTCCGTAATCCCCACCATAAAGAAAATAAGTGTTTCCCTCGTCATCAGTCTTCCGGATGCCATGATCGTACCATTCCCAAATAAATCCACCTTGTAGTCTCGGGTATTTTCTCATGACTTCTTGGTATTCCGTTAAGCCGCCAGGTCCATTTCCCATAGCGTGACCATATTCGCAAAGCAAATGTGGTTTTTTGCCTTCCGCATCTTGTCCGATTTCTTCGAGTGCATTTAACCGAGTATACATCGTTGTGTACATGTCACTGTAAGCCGCCACTCGGTCTCCTTCGTAGTGAACAAGCCTAGTCGCATCCGTTTTCTTGATGGCATCGTACATCGCTGTAAAGTTTCGGCCCACACCCGATTCATTTCCTAAAGACCAAATGATGACACTCGGATGGTTCCGGTCTCTCTTTACCATCCGAATCGCACGATCGACGTATTGCTTTTCCCACTGTTCGTTGTCGCTGATCCAGTTGTAATTTCCGGTGTTTTCAAATCCATGACATTCCAGGTCTGTCTCATCTATCACATAAAGTCCGTATTCGTCGCATAGGTCATAAAAAACGTCCTGATTCGGGTAGTGAGCTGTTCGGACTCCGTTGATGTTGTGTTGCTTCATCAATAAAACGTCTTGCAACATATCTTCATAAGTAACCGTTCTTCCCTGATCTGGATTGAAATCGTGACGATTTACTCCGTTAAAGAAAATGCGTTTGCCGTTCACTCTCATTTCATTGTCTTTGATTTCAATAGACCGGAACCCAAATCGAACCGGTACAGACTCAGAGATTCCTGACGGCAAGTCATATTGCAAGACGGCTGTATAGAGATGAGGAGTTTCAGCACTCCATAGTAAAGGCTTACTGATTTCTTTGGTCGCTTGGAAACTGCCGCCCTCAACACCGACTGCTAAGGAATTCTGCTCTTTGCCATTCAAGTAAATCTGTATGTCTACTTTTTTAATGCTGTCCGTCCAAAAAGAACCGTTGATACGGAACATAAACGATTCATAAGATTCATCAGGAATCGTCTCAATCCATACATCCTGCAGCGTATCTTTGTGGTGTCTAAAAAGTTCAACACTTCTGTAAATTCCCGAAAACCACCACATGTCTTGGTCTTCCAAGTAAGTTCCATCAGAAAATTGGTACACTCTGACCGTCAATCGATTGGTTCCTTCGTGAATAAGATCCGTAATGTCGAATTCAGACGGCAGTCTTGAGACTTTGCTGTAGCCCGCATGTTGTCCATTGACGAATAAGTCAAAAGCAGAATCAACGCCATTGAATTTTAAGACAATGTTTTCGTCTTGGGCGATGTTTTCGACTACTAAATCTTTGAAATAAATGCCGGTTGGATTTTCATGCGGCACATATGGAGGGTTAAGCGGAATGAGGTATAAAACATCCGTATAGTGCATATTTCCATATCCTTGTAACTGCCAGCAAGAGGGCACTGCAATCGTGTCTAAGCTCGCAATGTCGAATTCAGCTTGCTCAAAATGCTGAGGTGAATATTCCGGAGCCTGAAGGTAAAGAAATTTCCAATCTCCATCAAGGCTTTGGTATCCATCACTTTTTTCTTTCGTTACTTCTAAAGCTTCTTTGATTTGTTTGTATCTATAAAAGTCTGAATGGGCAGGCAACCTGTTCATAGCGAGCAGGCTGACGTCCTCCCATCGTTTCATTTTTCGTTGCATGTATTTCCCTCCGTATTAGCGTTACTTTATTGAACCGCTGATTCCTTCAACGATGTATTTCTGGGCAAATATAAAGACCAGTACTGGCGGAATAACCATGACCAGTGTAATAGCCATAATCGGAATAATTTGCAGTTCATGGACTCCTTGAAACGATGCCAGTCCAAGGGTCATCGTGTATTTTGCTTTGTCTTGCAAATAAATTAAAGGACCAAGGTAGTCGTTCCACACCAAAATAACATTCAAAACAGCTACCAGTACGAGAGGCGCCTTCATAATAGGCAAGAAAATCTTATAAAATATTTGGAACTCGTTCGCTCCGTCAATACGGGCAGCGTTTTCCAAATCTTTCGGTATATTCATCAAGAACTGGCGAAGTAAAAAGATATAATACGCAGAACCAAAGAACGCCGGAACGATTAAAGGTTTTAACGTATTGATCCAACCAAGCATGTTGAATTGCATATAAAGTGGAATCATTGTGACGTCCCACGGAATCATCATTGTGGACAACAAAAGAACAAACAGAAAGTTTTTGTATTTAAAATCGTATCTCGCAAATCCATAAGCTACGAGAGAACAGGAAATTAGCTGGCCAATTGTTGTTAGGACGGTCACAATCACCGAGTTTTTAAAATAAACCCCGAAATTTTGGCTGTTCCAGGCATCCACAAAGTTGCCGAACAATAGTTCTTCCGGTATAAATTTTGGCGGGTACGAAAATACTTCAGGTTCTGTTTTAATCGCAGTAATCAATGCCCATAGAAAAGGAAAGACAAAGTAAAGGGAAAAAATAACAAGGACAGAGTAAACAATAATTTTATGCCTTTTGGAAATCTTCATTATTTTTCACCTCCCTTTTTTTCTTTTTTTCCCTTTTTTCTTTTTTCTCCTTTTTTACTTCGGCTTCATAAAAGACCCAAGCTGAGGAAGATTTAAAGATCATTAATGTAAATAGCATGATGATGATAAACATGAACCACGCATTGGCACTGGCATAGCCCAGTTCATGGTGCTTGAATGCATTGTTGTAGACAAACAGTCCGTAAAAGTACGTTGATTTTAACGGACCACCACCCGTCAAGAGTAGCACCAGCGTTAATTGCTGCAATGCGGCAATGACAGAAGTAATCACGTTAAAGAGAATGGTCGGTGTAATAGACGGAATCGTGATACTAATAAATTGGCGAATCACACCGGCGCCGTCGATTGCAGCCGCTTCGTACATATCGTGCGGAATGCTTTTAATATCCGTGTAGAAAATCAGCATCATAGTGCCGACGCCCCATGCGCTGGCAATGACGATGGCTACAATCGCCCATTTCGGATCGATAAGCCAGCTGGGTTCTTCAAGTCCAAGAAAAGACAGTAAGTAATTGAAAACCCCATATTCCGTGTTAAACATCCATCCCCAAATAATGGATACCGCTACACCCGATACGACAGCGGGCAGATAAAAGATGGTCCTGAAAAATTTCATCCCTTTTATTGGCTGCGTAATAAGAAGTGCGAGAATCAATGCCACTCCCAAGTTGAGCGGAACAAAAATAAGGGCAAACTTGAACGTAATAAAAAGCGAATTATAGAACTGAGGATCAGCTGTGAACATTTTAGTAAAATTGGCTATACCGATAAATTTCGCTTCACCGGCAATCGGCCAATCAAATAAACTCATGACTAGCGAAAAAGCGAGTGGTCCCAGCGTGAATGCAAGATAACCAATAATCCATGGCAAGATGAATAGATAAGGAACACGTTTACGGATTAATGTGAACTTTTTTTCTTTTTTCTTTTTAATGGGCATGTTTTTCCCTCTTATTGGTTTGACCTAAAAACAATAAATCACTTTATAAAGAAAAATGAGAATAAACTTGAATGCGTTCTCATTTTTCTTCATATTTCTAACTGTCCATAATTATTCCACTACAGTCTTAATGGCTTTTTTCGGTTCGACTCGTGTACTCGGGTTGAACATTTGTTCGAAAGTAAGTTCTAAATTTTCCGATAACTGACTCCAATCCTCTGTTATAAAGGAGGTTGGTGTATATTCTTCACTTTGTTCTAACATACTATAAAATACTTTTTTAGCTGGATCTTCTTGTAATTTTTCTGATTCTACGACGCTTTTAAGAACTGGCAATTCAAACGAAAGTCTTTCTTTGTTTGCTTGCTCCCCAGTCCAGAATTCCATGAATCGAAATGCTTCTTCTTTGTGCTCCGAGTCTTTAGACATCGCAACTCCAGAAGAACTTACAATACTTGCACTTGGCTTGTCTCCAAACGATGGAATTTCAACAACGCCGAAGTTTATGCCAGCTTCTTCAAACGCAGACAGGTACCAAGCGCCATTGATGATCATACCGACTTTGCCTGATTTCATTTCTGTATCGCCCCAGCTCTCAGAAGTGATAGCCACTTTTTCTTCAAGCATGTTATAAAACAGATCAAACGTCTCGATTGACTCAGGTGAATTCAAGCTGCCATCTAGGTTTCCTTTGTCGTCGACGTAAGACGCACCGTTACCCCATAAATACATTTCAAAATCATATGGATCTGGTTTTCCTGGAAAAGCGAAACCTGTTGTCTTGTCCCCTTTATTTGTTAACTTCTTAGAAGCTTCCTGGAACTCGTCCCATGTCCATCCAGCTTTCGGATACGCTAGGCCTGCTTTGTCAAACAAGTCTTTGTTGTAGTAAACAACATGAGTTGTGTATCCTACTGGAAGTCCATAGACATCCTCGTTGATTGAGTTGTAGTTCCATAATGCCTCATAGAAATTTTCTTTATACTCTTTGTCGCGTCCTTCAATATAAGGATCTAATGGCTCGAGCGCATCTTTGTATTGCGGGTAATTCCACATATACATGACGTCAGGCGCATCTTTAGCCCCGATGCCTGCGGTGATTTTGGTATCATAATCCCCACCATAGGCCTCCAAAACCACATTAATATCTGTGTTTTCTGCGTTAAATTGATCGATTAGTTTCTCTTGAAGTTCAACATCTTCCCCTACATCCCATGTCGCAAAACGAAGTGTGACTTTGCCATCCTCGTTTTTTCCATCGCTTGATTCTGACGAACTGCATGCCGATAACAACATGACAAGCACTAAAGTAAAGACGAGAAATACATACCCCTTTGAAAATTTCATCCTATCCCTCCTAGCTATTTATAAATGTATTATAATCAATAGTTTTACTAAAAGTAAACCCTTTTATCGTTTATTTTACTAAAATATAATTATTAATCTGAAAAATCCGATTTTTATTAAAAGATTTTGTATAGTAAAGTTCAAAAGAGACCATGAAAAAAGAGAATGCCTGTGACGCGCATCCTCTTAAGCTTTTGGTTCCATTGAATTGTAGCTATTTTATTCCGCTATAAATAGCGTTCCTTTACGCACGGTCGAATCTATAGAAATGGTCTCTCCGCTCTCCAGTAAAACATTCACAGTCTTCTCTTTGTAACGTTCATCAATGTAGATGAGTGAGGGCCGTGACGGACTCTCCATTGTCTTCGTACGCATTATACTTTTTCTACAGACTGATGGTGACTTTTTATATACTCAATCAACTCTTTTTTAGATAGAACCGCATGAGGAATATTCAGTAAAGCAGCCATTTGAGCAACTGCCGGAGGCTTCAGCTTACTTTCTTTTAAAATTTCTTCTTGATAAAAAATGGCGATTGCTTGATCATCTGCTACAATTCGACGATTCGCCATCACGATGATTCGCTTGAAATGATCGGTTACAAATTCCATATCATGGGTGATGGTTATTACAGTCTTCCCCATGGACTCTAGTGTTTTCAACAGATTCCCCAGTATTTCCAAACCAATTTTATCTTGTCCCGCTGTTGGTTCATCCAGAATAATCACGTCAGAATCCATTGCGATAACAGATGCTATCGTCACAAATTTTCTCATGGAATACGGCAAATTGTACGGATTTTCTTCTGCATACTGTGAAATGCCACAAAGCTCTAATGCCCATTGAGTCATCTCTTCAATACGCTCCAGATCAAATCCCATATTTTTCGGTCCAAATCGCACTTCTTTTATCACTTCGTTATGAAAGATTTGATCGTCTGGATTTTGAAAAACGTAACCTACTTTTCGCGACAGTTGTGCGGTGGTCTTGGAAGTTGTATTCCACTCTCCTACAACAACTTCGCCGGTGGTTGGTTTTAATAAGCCGTTCATCAGTTTTACTGCCGTTGTTTTTCCTGCACCATTTTGTCCCACTATTGCCACTCTCTGCCCTTGCGGAATTTCCAGTGATAAATTTTCCAATGCCAGTGTTCCATCAGGGTATTTGAAACTAATATTGTTCAAAACGAGATTAGTCATCAGTTAATCCCCCTACGCTAGTTTTAAAACAAGTCATTATTTCAGCATATTTTATAGGTAAAAATTCTAGCGGAACTCCGGCTTTTTGAAGTTCAAGAGCCACTTCGGTTACATGAGGATACTGGACATTTGCGCTTGCATAAAGAGGATCGCTCAATACTTTCCTCGTCTCACCTTGCACTAAAATAACGCCTTCGTTTAAAAGAATTAATGTATCCGAATGCTCAGCTACCAAATCCATTTTATGTTCTACAAGGATAATTGTTTTTCCTTTTTCCTTCATTAATCGAATGATGTCAAATACTTGATCCGTCCCGATAGGATCTAACTGGGAAGAAGGCTCATCTATTACTAAAATTTCTGGATCCATTACAATAATAGAAGCTAGTGCTACACGCTGTCGCTGGCCTCCTGAAAGTTCAAATGGATTTTTTTCACGTAAGTCCTGAATATTAACGAGTGTTAAAACTTCTTCTACTCTCGGATAGATTTCTTCTACAGGAACTCCTAAGTTTTCTAGACCATATGCCACTTCTTCAAAAACCGTCTCTTTTACACCCGATATTTGCGTAAATGGATTTTGAAAAACATACCCAATTTTTTCACTTAGTTGGCCAAGTTCATAGTCATTCATATCTTTGCCATCCAGTATAACGGTACCGTCCAATTCTCCTTTATGAAAATGTGGAATAAAGCCTCTGATGATGTTGCAAAGTGTCGTTTTACCTGATCCATTATTTCCGACTATGGATACAAAGCTTCCTTTTTCTATATCTACTGTTATATGTTTCAGTACCCATTCATCACCAACGGGATACCTGTAAGAAACGTCTTTCAGTTGGATGATTGATGTCATCAGAAAACCCTCCAAATAATAAGTCCTATCACAATGATGATATAAATCCACGGCAGGACACGATCGATTGGCCGTTTAGTCAACTTGTGAAGACTGGTCTTTTTCCCAGGTGCAGAAAAAGCCCGTGCCTCTAAAGTTATGGCTCTCTCTTCTGTACTTGCTATCGAAGAAAGAATGAGCGGTGTTAATGTCGGAAAGAAAGCTTTTGCTCTAGTTATAATCGAACCTTCTGTTTCGACTCCTCGTGTTTTTTGAGCCTCCATTATGGTGTTTGACTGACGTCGCATCTCTGGAATGATTTGTAATGTTGACAACACAACATACGCTCCTGCAGATGGCATGCCGGCATCTTCCAGTGATTTCACAAAATCTTTTACTTCCACAATGCGGAAAAACAAAATAAAAGCAGAACCAATTGCTAAAATTCGTGATGTTAACGTCAATCCATAATTCAAACCTTCTCTGGAAACCTCAAAAATCCACCAGGACGCAAGAACTTCTTCTCCGGGATAAAAGAATAACTGCATCAAAAATACAATGACTAACAAGATAACTAACGTTTTTGAGATAAAAGATAAAAATGACTTGGCTACACCAGCAGCAACTGCAATCAGTACCAACACCGGAAACCAGGCAAAGGCAAACACATAATTAGGAACAATGATGACAGTAGCAGCAATAAATAAAGCAAAATAAAATTTGGTTAACGGATACAAATTCACTAGTGAGTTTTTCATCCTATATTATCTCCCTTAACGTACTTTTTGCTTAGTCAAAAGCAGCGAAATACTTATTTATTGCGATTGCTCTTTTTCATATACAAATGGCCGTACTTCATTTTGGATAAATAGCGATCCGAAATACTTTTCACGATAAAGTAAACAAATAAGACCGAGATTACTTTGTCCGCAATTTCCGTAATAATAGTTGAAGTGAAAACTGCACTCCAAATATTCTGACCCATCGCTAAAAATGTCGCCGTAATGGCAGACGACGTATTGCCTGTCGCTCCTCCAAAAAACAAAACCGTAATAGGTGCAGAAGCTATTACCGCGATTGCTGTAATTATAAGACCTGAAATTATGGCTTTATAAATCGTGCGGAACATGCCGTATTTTGAAAGCAAACCTGCACCTAAACCGATTGCCATGGACGTAATAACATACGGGAAGTAGATTGGATTAAAAATCGCAGTAATTGAGTTTGTTATAAAAGCTGCTACAATCGCAACTAACGGACCTGCAATCACACCGACTAAGATCGTGCCGATTGTGTCCAAAAAAATGGGTAACCTTAAAACTTGGGCTACTTGAAACCCAACAAAGTTAATGGCTACCCCGATTGGAATAAGTAAAAGTGCTAGTAAAGTAAAATCTTTTTTATAGTTTCTCTTCATTTTCATTTCCTCCTTTTGTAAGGTGCGTCGCTTTTTGTCTCGCTTTGATGATTATTTACTTTCATTTTCTCGGCATTCCTTCTTTTTTTATTATTTAGTACAGGGCAACTAGTAGTAGTTGAACAACAGTCTCAAACACAAGATCTCATAAGGCGAATACAACCAACTTTCTTACTATTTTCTTTTAAGAAAACGTTTTTATTTCCTTTTCTTTAGGCTAATGTAAACGTTGTCAATAGTCAATATGCTTTAAATATTGCGTGATTTCCGGAATAGATACGAAATCTCCCCAAGGACATGTTGCTAATTGAGTTAGAGTCTCTATAGACATGAATGATATACTGGACTACAGGAAAAAATACTACACAAAAGGAAGGGGGGTCAAACGATGATGCGATCCTTTCATTTCAGTGGCGGGCGAATTGTGAAAACCGGCATTGCGATCTTTTTGACCGCAACGATTTGTTTATGGTTTGGCTGGCCGCCTGTCTTCGCCGTCATCACGGCCATTGTGACCATCGAGCCAACCGTTAGCGATTCGATTAAAAAAGGACTGGTCCGGTTTCCGGCTTCTGCCATTGGTTCGGCCTTCGCTGTCCTCTTTATCTCACTCTTCGGGAATTCACCGATTACGTATACACTCGCTGCAGTTGCCACGATTTTAGTTTGTTACCGGCTCAATCTGCACGCTGGATTACTCGTTGCCACATTGACCTCTGTTGCGATGGTTGAAGTGATCCATGACGATGTCTTAGTGTCGTTCTTCATTCGACTAGGAACAACAACGATTGGATTGCTAGTGTCTACGGCTGTCAACATGCTGGTGTTCCCACCCAACTACCGAAAAGACATTCTAAAAAGCATTCAATCGATCAGTGAACGTGCAGGCAGTATGTTGGAACAGACATTTCAAACCATCCTTTTTGACAGCGATGCAAATCGCCAAGAAGAAAAATTGATTGTAAAAAAACTAGTTACAGAAGTTCGAAAAACCGAGAAGCTCATCCATTTCCAGCGCGACGAATCCAGTTTGTACCCGTGGGTGCGCGAGCGAGAAGCCGAACTTCAAATGGCAGAAAAGCAATTGCTCTTCTTACATAACTTAGAATTCCATTTAGATGCCCTACTTTATATCCCGCTACATAAGTTGACGTGGACAACCGATGAGCGAGAGATTATTATGAACGCCGTCACAGAACTCGCAAACGACTTGAAACACTCGGTTGACTACGATCACGAAAAGCACCAATGCCAATTAAAAAACATGACCGATTTGTTTTGGGACAATAGTAAAAACATCACCGCAAGCGACGCCCTGCGCCCAACGGAATTCCCACCCGAATTCACCATTCTTTACGAGCTCATCACGATTTACGATTTAGTGGATAAGTTTTTTGATCCAGAGAGTGTGAAAATAGAGAAGAATGTGGAGAAATAAAAAATAAAAACGGCCGTGCTGGAAACTGAGTGGTTTCTGGCACGTCCGTTTTTTAGCATGTAGATTAGCACCTTCTCTTAAAATTCTTCATGCGTAGCCGGGTCCATATCAAACAATCTGCCGTCTGGGTGGGACAGTTCTGAGATTGACGTCATTTCGGCTTCGCTTAACTCAAAATCGAAAATAGCCAAGTTTTCACGCTGCCGCTCGGGCGAAGTAGAACGCGGAATTGAGACAGAGCCGATTTGGTATTGCCAGCGCAATACAATTTGAGCAATGGTCTTGTTGTGGGCTTCCGCAATTTTTCCGATGGCGTCATTCGTCAAAATATCTTTCGCTTTAGCAATTGGACTCCACGACTGTGTTTGGATTCCATGATCCGCGTGCACGTTTCGCTGATGTGCTTGGTTAAAGAACGGATGCAATTCCACTTGGTTCAAGCTCGGCGTCACTCCCGTTTCTTGAATAATGCGCTCTAAATGATCTGGCAAGAAATTACTGACACCAATCGACCGGACGAGTCCCCATTTTTGCGCATCAATCAATGCCTGCCACGCTTCTACGTAAGTATCTTGATTGGGCATTGGCCAGTGGATCAAATACAGATCGAAATAATCTAGCTGTAAACGATACAACGATTCTTGAATGGCTACTAAAGCTTTTTCATATGTGTGATAACGTCCCGGCAATTTGGACGTTACCCATAGCTCTTCACGCGCAATGCCGCTGCGTCGTATGCCTTCGCCGACCGCTCCTTCGTTTTCGTAATTATACGCCGTATCGATCAACCGGTAACCGGCATTGATCCCACTGCTGACTGCGTTCGCTCCGGCGTTGCCCCACAGCCCGTATGTACCGAGTCCCATAACAGGTAAAGTTGTTCCGTCGTTTAATGTCACTTCTGGAATTGATTTTTCCATCTACTCCCACTCCTCTCAATTCTATTTTCAGATTACTCTTACTTCTCTCTAAACTCAAACACTTTGGTTTCGGATTTGTTGTTTACACCAAGCAGCACATTATACTTTATGTAAAATTAAGAATTAATGTACAATTAACAACAGCACATCATTTTAGCGAGGAGCCTACATATGAAAACAAATACTTTCCAGTTAAACGAAACAACAATCCAAGATATTCAACAAGCTTTCCATAACAACAAACTCACCTCCGTGGAATTGGTTCAAGCTTATCTTGACAGGATCAAAGCTTTCGACCAAAATGGACCGAAAATCAATTCCGTCTTAGCGATCAATCCAGACGCGTTAACAATCGCAGCACAACTCGATGAAAAGCGCGGAGAAAATAACCAAGTTCCCCTTTACGGTATACCGGTGCTAGTAAAAGACAATATCGAAACAAAAGACCCGATGCCAACAACAGCCGGCGCGATTGCACTCGAACACAATTTTGCGAAAGACGATGCTTTTGTTGCTAAGCAATTGCGAAACGCAGGCGCGATTATTCTTGGCAAAGTAAACTTGAGCGAATGGGCGTATTTTATGTCGCAAGATGGACCGAGCGGTTATAGTTCACTTGGAGGACAAGTGCTAAACCCATATGGCGTCGGTGTTTTTAAAGCAGAAGACGTTGGCGGTTCGAGTTCAGGAACAGGTGCCGCGATCGCTTCGAATTTCGCTGTTGTCGGAGTTGGTACAGAAACGTCCGGCTCAATTTTGAGTCCAGCAAGTGCCAATTCGATTGTTGGCATCAAGCCAACCCTAGGCCTCATTAGTCGCTCGCGCATCATTCCAATCGCTGAAAGCCAGGATACAGCCGGACCAATGGCGCGTACTGTGACGGATGCCGCGATTTTGCTTGGCGCGATGACTGGCGTCGACAAACAAGATGCGGCAACACTAAAAAGCGCGGAACATGCACTCACTGATTACACGTCTCATTTGAAAAAAGACGGCTTGAACGGTGCCCGCATTGGCGTCGACCTTAGCTTTTTAAACGATAAAGCACCAGAAGAACGTGCCATCATGGATGAGGCCATCGAGCAATTCAAAGCACTCGGCGCCACGGTTGTTGAAGTGACGATCCCTAAGTCAACATTTGAGTCAGACGTCTTGTGGTATGAATTCAAGCGAAACGTCAACGACTATTTGCGCACCACACCTACTGAAGTGTCGGTCAAATCACTCGCAGACGTTATCGAATTCAACAAACAAGAACCCGAGCGTCGCATGAAATTCGGCCAAGCCGAGCTGGAAAAATCGCAGGCTTTGAGCGACGATTTGAACAACCCGACATACCTAGAACATCGCGAAACTGATTTACGAACTTCTACTTCAGAAGGGTTGGATCTCGTCACTCGAGAACACCAACTGGACGCATTATTATTCCAAAACAACCGCGGTGCCGATATGCCCGCAAAAGCAGGCTACCCATCCATCACCGTTCCGGCCGGCTATACGAGCAGCGGGCATCCCGTTGGTGTCACGTTTAGCGCACAAGCGTTTAGCGAAGCACGTTTGATCGAGCTCGCCTTTTCTTATGAACAGGCAAGCTTGAAACGCCAAGCACCGGATTTGGAGTCTTACAGAGTTTAATTGAGACATTTAAAACACCCTTTATTGGATCGTCGGCATCGAGATGCCCGTCGCTCAGTAAGGGTGTTTTTCATTACAGTTTCTAATAATTTTGCGGGATTGGTGGCTAGACCTCCTTTTTCTATAAGTAGATTTTAGTTCTATTCATATTTCCATAATAATAGTTTTTAAAAACCACAAAAGAGATTGAGTCTTTTTATTTACCTTATAGACATTTCCTTACAATTAAGTATAATTAGAATAATACCAAATTCTAGAAATGAGGAGATTATATGTCTATCCGTTCAAGATCAAGCGAAGTAAATAAATCTGTTTTGAAACAAAATTTAGGATTGATGCAATTATCAAATACGACAGTCTTTACGAAAAGTCAGGTTTTTGTCTTATCGCCTTCAATGCAGAACGCTCACAACTGGTTTGACTTGAGAAAAATTAACATTGATCGTTTCAATGAAAGATCTACAAAGGGATTTTTGCTTATTCGCTTTTTCGATAAGTTCTTGTTAACAGACCTGGCTCAATTTAAGAAGCAAATGATGCCTGAAGAACGATTTGTATTTACGAAGACCATGGGCAACCATTGGAAGTTCAATATCATTGAACAAGGAAACACTTACTCCATTGTTAACCAGCAAAATAAAACAATAAAATATAAGATAGAAGAATTCTCAGCTAATAGGTTGCAGCAACTAATATAAAGGTAGTCTCAAATGACTAAATAAAAAATGCTACACCTGCTCTGTTGATTGGCAGGTGTAGCGATGTATAAAGTATAAACGGTAACATGCAATTAGAATTACTGCTTGTTAGAGAAGTAATTTCTAACATCATAGTCTATTCATGAGCGTCCGTAATCTCTCGCATTAACTCCACCCAGTCTTCCCGTTTAAAATTATAATAAGCTAACTCAATTTTTCTGAGAACGAGGTGAAGACTGTCAAATTGTTCATCAGATCGGAACCGCCACCAGCTTTTTATAGTAGGCGCCTTTGTACCCGGTGGATAATACATTAACGTTCCTTCTGGGTTAATAATGGCTTCCAACTTATCCACATCCAAATACCCGTGCGGAAAATCAATATAAAGACCAAGGGAAGCTTTATGCGGTTTAATCGTTCCCATTTTATGCGTAGATTCCGCATTTTGGTTTTCAAGAGAGTCACTCCAAGAAACCGGTTTGTCACCTGTGATTACAAGCTGCTCATCTACGCTCGTTTCAACTTTACAATGAGGAAGTTCCTCAAACACTTCACGTATTTCTTTCAATTTTTGTTTTACTATTCCGTCCATTTTGTCACTCCTTTGAATTACTTGCTGATTCTATCATTGCATATTATCGTTTCGTTTCACAGAGCGCGCTTTTTACTTACTTCCCCTCAACCTTCCCCAACTCATCCAAAAACGCTTTTCGTTTCGGATACATAAACTTCAGCTCTTCGACCAACCTCTTCGCTGCATCAGCACCCAACGCTTGTTGGAAACCGTTGATTTTTTGACACGCACTCCAGTATGCCTTGCGATTAGAAGCAGGTTCAACTAAGCGGTAGATGTAGCTTGTATAGATTTCATTCACTTCATGTGGGTAATCAGCTACTAAATGCGGATGCAAGTGTTCGATCGCAGCGACATCTTTCTCGCAATAGTCCAGCAGTTCAGCGAATCTTTTTTCATCAATCAAAATACCCAGATAAAGCGGACGGCACCGCGGACGCATTTTCATCTCCGCAAGCATCGCTTCCATCTTTTTCGGCCAGTCTTCCACAGCTACTAAACTTCTCAACTTGTCATAATATTCTTGCTCTCCATCTAATGCGAATTGGTAGCTGAGGTCTATCATCCCCGCTTTGTTACCCATGCCTTTATAAGCTCGAAAGCGCAATTTTTTCCAGTCCTGTATCAACCCTGCAGACTTCACATCCAATTGTTCCGACTCGGCACACAACCGGATGACTTTTTCGAATTCACCCGCATCCAGCGCCTGTAGAATCTGTGCTTTACGAATTCCCGAATAGCGATGATGCTTCATACAGAAAGATTCGATCGCTTGCTGATCGCCAGCCTGCTGCAGAATCACGAGCTGGCACATGCGGAACTGCTCTTCAGTATACGAATACGACTGATTTTGCATTTCTCTACTGCCAATCACTTTTTCAATAAAATCATAGAACTTGTCCGCGAAATCGCCCTTTTCATTCCATAGCAGGACTGATTGTAGTAAATCACCCGCAACGTCTATAATGTCTTGTTTCAAATGGAATAAGATGTGTGGATATAGTAGTTCGAGCATGTGATCAACAGTCGACTCATCCAGTTGTTCTGGCCACTCTGCCAGTGTCTTATCAATTTTAGCTAGACTCTCATTAATTGTCGAACTGATATCTGCTCCTGAATCATCCGCCATTTGCATCATTTCACTGCATTCCTCGATGACGATCAAACTGAGGCAGATCATTTTCTCAGCATCTTGCTCTATCTGCAAGCTATCTACATATTCTTGAACTTCTTCTGCCCCTTCAATTGCCTGATTTGCCCGGTCCCATTCGATAAATCCTCTACGACTCGCGCGGTTAGCTGAATTCTGAATAATACGACGTGCCGTTTGTTCGTCCAACCCGCTCGCATTCGAAAATTTCTCTGTTAAGTAAAGATCTACTGCTGGCTGCTTTTTCAACAACTCTTCAAAAATTTCAAGTAGCTCTGCTTTTTTCAACGCCTTTAGTTGCGCCCGCACATCCACGCTTGCCGAACTCTTTTCTTTTTTAGCTTCACAGATTGCGAGACACACGGCCACTTCATGCTTGCACAGCGAATCCGATTCAAACGGACAGTTACAAGAAGTCGACACGATCGTTTCCTCTCCCGTCAACTTGACGGTTATATCATAATCCCAAGTGCCCTCCACAACCGCATGCCAACGATTCGGCGCGTTTTCCGTCAGCTCTTCAACAAAATCTCGCTCAAAATAATCCAAGCCGCGCTTGTAAATCACTGTCGGCACATAGGTCTTCAAATTACGTAAGTTCATGAGAATCCCCCCTGAGTTGATTATAACCTTTGTGGAACTAAGGTTGCAGGTAGTTCTTTTATAAAGAGCGGTATAGTTGACGTTGTGTAACCAGGCGTATTAGAGATGAGTAAAATAAAAAAGCCATACCCGCAATGCAGGTATAGCGGGTGTGGCAATGTAAGGATATAAATTGTCGTGTACCGTTGGAATCGTTTAGAAATTTTATGTGATTTTATTCAGCTTTTAATATAATCCGTGCTTGTACGACCCACTCACCAACAGATGGTACGCAGAAGTTAAAAAAAGCTCATGGAAGTACTTCCCACAAGCCATTTTTAGATGATTCCTTTTAAAATTTTTTATTCAGAAATTTGTGCATATGGTACACTATCCCTATAATACATACTAAGGCGAAAGGATGATAAGTATGAGTTTAGTGGATATGGTTGAATCTCAAATGATCGCATCTGTAACAAACGAAATGGATTTAGATCATGCACTGAACAGCAAGGCAAATATTGTCTTCTTATTAACTGGAAATTTAATGACGATTTCAAGTTACGTTGATCAACTGCGCGATGCTGGTAAACACGTATTTATTCATTTGGACTTTATCGACGGCCTCTCTAATTCTCGTAATGCCATTGAATACGTTTCTAGTCAATGGAAACCCACAGGAATTATTACGACTAAAAGTCATATGGTTAAAATGGCTAATGAACTTGGTTTAAAAACCATTCAACGAATTTTTCTTTTAGATCATACTGCAATTGCAAAAGGGATTGAAATGGTCAAATCCTGTAAACCCGACGCTGTTGAAATTATGCCTGGCATTATGCCAAAAATCATTGATCAATTATCACATGAGATTGACTTCCCTATCATAGCTGGTGGCCTAATCGATAACATCTCTGAAGTTCACGAAGCTTTAAAAGCTGGTGCACTTGCTGTTTCTTCTGGAAATTCTGAGATGTGGAATTTTGATTTATAAGGTGCAAATGTCTTTCACACTTTCTAATACATAATCAGGTTTAAAAGTCGCTTGTTTCAACATCTCTGGTTTCGTAATTCCCGTCAGGACAAGAACAGATTGGATACCCGCTTCATTTGCCATTCGAATATCTGTTTCTAGACGATCCCCCACCATAAAACAATCTGAAGCTTTCATTTTCAATACACGGTTTAAAATATAGTCGGCCATTAATGAAGATGGTTTCCCTGTTATCAAAGTGACAGGTTCTCCTGTTGCACCTTCCATTGCCCCAATCATTGCACCACAATCTGGAACTTCTCCTTCAATCATAGGACAAGTTCTATCTGGATTTGTTGCAATGATCACTGCTCCATTACGCCATGCCTGAAATGCATCATTTAATTTATTGTAAGTAAACTGACGATCCCAACCTAAAACGACATAAGAAGCGCTGGCAGGAATATCTGCCAGCTTTATTTGTTCCTCTTCCAGTTCCAAAAACAATGGTTTCTCTCCAATTACATAGGCGGTATCGTCTTCCTTCATCTGTGATTTTAGATAATGAGCAGTAATGTAATTTGAATTTATGACTTCATCTAATTTCACTTGAATACCCAGACTGTTTAGTTTAGTGACGTAATCTTCTCTTTTAGCTATCGATTTGTTAGTCAAAAACACAACTTTATCTCCGCGCGCTTTTAAGCTTTTTATCGCTTCAACAACACCTTTGATGACGATATCTTCAACGTAAATTGTTCCATCCAAATCAAATATGAAACCCCTCATGCTATCCACCTCGGCTACTTTATAATTGCTCTTTACGCGTTAACAGACTTGCTACATACTGTAAAATCAACACAATCACAATCATCACAATCGACATTGCCGCAGCCGTATAGAATTCACCGCGCAAAATATTTTGGAAAATCGCTAAACTCATTGGCGCCCATTCAGGTGGAGCTAGCAGGATAGACACACTCGCTTCTTTAATAACCGTGATAAATACAAGAACCGATCCAGCTGCAATACCGGGCAGTAACAGTGGCCCAATAATCGTAATGGCCGCAGTTAATGGAGTAGCTCCCAGGTTTACTGCAGCTTCCTCAATATCTTGCTTGATAGCTCTCATTGATCCCATCGTTGAACGAACCATATACGGCAGCCTTCTAATTGTATAGGCCACGATTAACAAGAAAGCGGTTCCCGTCAGTTGTAATGGAGCGGTATTAAAGGTCTGAATCAAAGCGATACCAAATGCAATACCTGGTACTACTAATGGAATAGATGCCATGAAATCTAGTTTCGAAGAATTTTGACGGACTACAAAGTAGGAAACAAATGTAGCAATAATTACGCTTAAAATTAGCGCTCCTGTTGCCAAGACAATACTATTTGTAATATTGCCCATTGATCCACTAAAAATGGTTCGGTAATGATCCAATGTATATCCATTTGGTAACATTCCTCTTCCCCACGTTGTTGCGATTGATTGCAATGCAACGGACAATATCGCAAAAAGTGGAATTAATACGATTAAAAATGAGTATATAGCAAGCACTCGGCTCAATCCTTTATGCTCTACTAATTTTTGTTGCTTCGGTTTACCTGAAACAGAACCATAATTTTTGCCTTTTGTGAATAAATACTGAAGCCAGAAGAAAAATCCAGCTACAATTACCATCACAACAGTTAAGATGGCAGCACCACCCCAGTTAAAGAAACCAGCAATTTCACGGTATGCTTCAACGACCAATAAGTTTAAATTAGCAGGTGCGAGAATAATAGGCGTTCCAAAATCCGAGAAACTGACTGTAAAAATCAATAATGCACTTGAAATTACTCCTGGAATTGCTAGTGGGAATGTGACAAAAACAAATGTAAACCAACTTTTTGCCCCCAAATTTTGGGAAGCTTCTTCTAAACTAACATCACTAATTTTAAATGCTGCTACTAGTGGCCAAAGTGCGTATGGAAAGAAGAAGAACACCTGCACCATTGCAATTCCAGTCATGGAATACGGATCAATTAACATGCCTTCTCCACCTAATTTATTGTAAATCTCGGTGACCCATCCAGCTCTACCAAACATGATGATAAATGCGTAAGCAGAAATGAATGTCGGTACGATTAGCGGCACAGTACATAGCGCAGAAATCGTCTTTTTAAAAGGCATTTTAGTACGGGCAATTCCGTATGCTAGAGGAATACAAAGAATAATAACAATAATCGTTACACCAAAAGCCAAAAACAAACTGTTTTTCAATGCATCTGCATATCCTGAATTACTAAAAATTTGTTTGTAATTATCAAGTGAGCTGTTTCCAAGTTTTTCAATTGTGGAACTCATAATAGCTGGATCCGTTATCGAACCTAAAATATTAATGGGCTCTCCTGTAAAACTGACTACGAATACAGAGATTAACGGCAAAATCATAAAAAGACCGAAGAATAGATAGATCAACCACTTAATAACTGTTAATCCACTAAAAGTATTTTTTATCTTTTTCATATTAACAGCACCCTTTCGTGAGCAACTGTCAGTTTTACTTCTTTGCCTTTTTCGTAAATACTCCCACCCGTAGAATAGGTAGTATCGATGACTAATTGGTACGAGCCCACTTGAACGTCATAGCGAACAATCGACCCTAAATATGTAGACATTAGTACAATTCCTTGAATAACATTTGTTTCTGATAACTCGATAATACTTTCTGCTGCTTCTACTTTGATGTGTTCGGGACGAATAATAACATCTACTTCTGGTTTATTCGGTTTTTTAGTCGATTGTAAATCGAAGCCTTCTCCTTGTACTCTGTACAAGCCATTTTCTTCTCCAATTACCGTTCCTTTAAGGATGTTTGAAGTTCCAACAAAATTAGCAATAAAAGGAGTTGCAGGATTACTATAAAGATCTGTAGGAGTTCCAATTTGAATAATATTTCCTGCATCCATTACAGCTACTCTGTCAGCCATACTCATTGCTTCTTCTTGATCATGTGTAACGAATATTGTCGTAATCCCCAATTCTTGTTGGATTCGACGAATCGTATTGCGCATCGAATGACGAAGTTTTTGATCTAAATTCGATAAAGGTTCATCCATCAATAAAACAGCCGGTTCCATTACTAAAGCTCTTGCCAGTGCGACACGTTGTTGTTGTCCACCAGATAACTCACTTGTTAAACGGTGCGCATGTTGATCTAATTCTACATACTTTAGTATCTCCATTACTTTCGCTTCAATATGTTTAGGTGTTTTACCTAGTTTTTTATTCAATAAACGCGCATAAATTCCAGCTTGTTTAAAGATATTGCTGCTATTTAGTTGCTTAATATTCAAGCTGTATGCCACATTCTCAAACACATTCATATGTGGGAAAAGTGCATAACTTTGAAAGACCATACCGCAATTTCGTTTGTTTGCAGGAATTTTTTCTACTTCTCGGTCGCCAATACGAATTGTCCCCGAAGTTGGTTGTTCAAATCCCGCAATACAGCGCATCATCGTCGTTTTTCCGCACCCAGAAGGGCCAAGGAGGGCGAAAAACTCCCCCTCCTTGATATCCAAATCAATATTTTGTAAAGCTGTAAAACTTCCAAAACTTTTTATCAAGTTATTTACTTTGACAGAACCCATATCCATTCACCCTCTTTTTAATTATTGAAATCGATCTTTCCATTCGTTTCTTACACGGTCGTAGTTTTCGTTGACCCAATCAATATCAAGATCCACCGCATTCTTTTTAACTTCTTCTAGCGTTAAATCTGTCTTAGATTCTACTTCTGAATTGATTGGAATATGATAAGCATCCGCCATGATTTGTTGAGCTTCTTCACTTAGTAAGTAGTCGATAAATGCTTTTCCGCCTTCTGGATTTGGTCCGCCTTCGATTAACGAAGCTGGGTTAACGAGGACTGGCGTTTTATCTGGAAGAATAAAATCAACGCTTTCGCCTGCATTCTTTTGCTCATATGCCATAAAGTCAAAACCAATTCCAATATGAGCTTCTCCCATTGCAACGCCTTTTGTTGGAGCAGAACCTGAGTCAGGCATAGAGTTCGCTTGTTCAGATAGCTTCTCGAAATATGCCCATCCTTCTTCTTCACCACGTTGCATTAACTGATCCATTACCATTAAAGTAGCTGTTCCTGAAGCTGCTGGGTTTGGAAATTGAATTTTGCCTTTCCATTTTGGATCTAACAGCTCGTCCCATGTTTTTGGTGCCTCTTCTTCAGTTACTAATTCTGTATTATATGAAAAACCAAGTACAAAGACTTCTACCCCTACGTATTTTCCATCGCCGTGTTTCATTTTGATGCCATCTTCTACTTCGCTCCAGTCAGCCGCAACATCTGGAATATAAGAAGCCAAAATCCCGCGGTCTACCGCCGCTTCAAAAGGAAGAATTCCTCCACCGCCGTACCAAACATCAGCTTTTGGATTATCTTTTTCTGCTAGCATTTGGTTGACAAGTACGTTTGTTCCTGCGTATTGTACATCAACTGGACTGCCGTTAAGCTCTTCGTATTTAGTAGCCAATTCTTTTGTAAACTCTGGTGTTTCAGGTGAATACAAGGTAATTCGTTCTCCCCCGCCTTCTCCACTATCGCCGCCTCCACCAGCACATCCTGCTAACACACTTGCTGATAACATTAATCCGACCATTAATCCTGAAACCTTCTTCATCCCAATTCCCCCTTGTGTTTTAGTTGTTTTGCAGAAAAAAAATGAACGCTGAACCAAGCCCCTGTAATTAGGAACTTGCATTCAGGCGTTCATCTCATCGTCTCTGCCTCGTTATGCAACTAGCTAAATTATACAATAGATTCAGAATATTGCAAGCGCTTACTTGATGTTTCTTACATATTCTTCATACTTATGAATTCCTGTTAAATCTACCCATCAGGTCAGCTAGCCACCTTATTTTTTCCCTTTCAATACTTCGTTTAAAAGATCAGGATAATTCGTAAACATTCCGGTTACTCCCCAGTCTAATAGTCGTTCCATGTCCTCTTTTGTATTCACTGTATACGGATGAATCAACAAATCATTTTCGCGAGCTTTTTCTACATACGCTCTATCGATGCGCTTGAAACTTGGACCAACACCAATGGCATATTCTTTAATCTCAGCAATTTGTTCGTCTGTAATGGTTGCAGGACCCGAGTATGAAAGTAATTGAACCAATGGAACTCTCGGGTTTAATGCATGCATTTTCAATAAGCTTTCTTGGCTAAACGATTGAACCAAAACTTTACTAGATGGCGCATTCTGTCCAATCATTTTATATTTAGTAAGAACGCGCAGCAATTCTTCTTCCATACCTGGGTAAACTTCTGGCGCTTTTGTTTCGATATAATATCTTGCACCGCGACCGAATTCTTGAAAGACTTCTTCAAGAGTTGGCACTTTTAGACCAACATATTCTGCTTTTGCTTGCTCAGGATAAGCTTCGTTAAACCAAGAGCCAGCATCTAATTGCTTAATCTCTGCAAGTGTCATATCTTTTACGTAGCCTGTTCCGTTCGTCGTCCGATCTACTTTTTCATCATGCATAGCAATCAATACACCATCTTTTGTCATTTGTAAATCGATTTCAATATAATCTCCGTGCAGATCTTCTCCCAATTCATAAGAGACCAGTGTATGCTCAGGTGCATATCCGGAAGCTCCTCGATGAGCCACATTTAAAATCTTATTCGGATTCAACAAAGGTGCTTGTGATTTTGCAAAACTTGGCGTTGAACTAAACGTAAACACGGTACTGAGCAATAATAAAATCAATAAGCTATACGAAACCTTTTTCAAAGACTTCATCTCCCTATCTTTTTTTTGACCAATTGCACATTAGATCGACTATCACTAAACATTTTGTTCTCCGTGGCAAGAATAGCAATTTACATACTAAATTTTATGCTAATAAAACTCCTCCTTAAATTCCCAGATTAAAGAAACCATAATGAAAATATTCAAAATTGTCAAACTAATTTTAAATCCTTTGACTTTTCAACTGCAAAATATGCTCTACATCCAGTCGACAAATTAGGAGGAATAAATTTTCTAAACAATTTATACAGCTGAATAACATCATTTTTCTTCCCAGGGAACGACACAATTCTTGATAACTCAACTTCCGAAACATATCCATCAATTCGAGAGTATGACGTATCACTCTATGAAGAAAAACCTTTTACTACGGATTCTGATAGAGATAACTCGGAGAAATAATTTTAATGCGAACTGCCCACCTTTCCTCTTATAGAAAGGTGGACAGTTTTATTTCATGGATACTGTGCTTTTTGTCATCTTTTCTTGTTACTCGTATGCAAAAGACTGATTTTTGCTACAATGGAGAAAAACCTCAAAGGAGACTTCACATGCTGCAAATCAACAATACCCCACATTACGCTGGCGTTACCGTTGCTGGCGACTACCAGGATCTTGACGAATTATACGAAGCGCTGCACCTAATCGTTGGTGAAGAAGGTGAACTGCCTGCATACGACTCTGTCCGGATTCGGGTGCTTGGTGTCTGTTACGATATCCGTCACGCGATGATGGGCGGCCGCGGTGCAACTGCTGTGCCCAATGGCTTCGATAAAGAACGGGCTCGCTACATGCCAATTATCGGCCCTGACACCAATATCTACCTAACCTTTGAAGTCATGTGGCCGGAATTACTGTTCGTTTCCTTTTCACTCAATGATTTTATTGAACTCTATGAAAAGCGTAGCAACACGCACCCCTGGGATCCGACCATCATTGCTGTCCGTAAATTTCAAGGGGCCGTTGCGCGTTGTTTGCAAGAAACCTTATCCGAATCAAAATATGGCCACCTCAAAAAGTACATCCGCCCTTATATGAACTATACGTATGGCCTTTACCACAACTACGCGACTCAATACGTCGATCACTTGAATATCAAGTTTTTGAAAATGAAGCCAGAAAGACGCCTGGCCAACATCAGCATTATGGCAAAGCGTCTCGGTGAACTGGACCATCTCTATATAAATGCAAGAGTAGGGATTATGGATGCCGCCCGCGACTTGAATGTGCCTGAATCGGAAATCCGATTTAACGAAGAGTATCCGGAAGATTTTGAGTGGTGAGGCGACTGTCGCTTTATATGACGAAGTCTTTTCGAAGATATGCAGTATTGTTTGTGCTGTTCCTAGCAGTCTCCATACATTCCATGTGTCCCGTACAATTCATTGTAGTGTAGGAACCGTTTAGAATGGTTTCTTTCTTTAGGACAGGACATTAACTGACTAGATAGCCAAACAAAAAGAACCTTGAGGTTGTCAAGGTTCTTTTTGCAATTATATATATTAAGCATTTAATTTATATTGCTCTGTCATACATGCCGTTCTCAGTTGTTAGCTCATTTAATTCGGCAATAACAACCTTAGGGGTGGAAGGGTCAAATACTGTAGAAATATAGCTAACTGTAAAAGTATAGGTAGCTTTTATACGGAAGTTTTGATATTCAGGTGAATTTTCTGTGGTCATCCAATAAAGAACATTGCCATCTGTATCCACCAAAGCGACTACGCGGTGCTCGTCATTTTTAAAGCACGACAAAAGCTTAAGATCCCTCGTATATTTCTTCCCTTTTTCAAATCCGTTCACTTCTTTGATCGCAAGCACCATCGAAATACACCTCATTCCATAGTGGTATGCATTTAATATAACAGAACTCATGTTCGATTACCAGTCAGAAATTTAAAAAGTGTGAATATTTCGTATTTTAAGATCGAAGAGTTAATTTAAATTAACTCTTCTACTTTTTCGCATGCTTAATAGTCGACAAAATGAGTAGGCGTGTAAATAAAAAACTGTTTCTGTCACCAGTTCCCTCATCTCCATTCAAGAATCAGTTCCATTACTTCGACCCGGCACTCCAGTTCATCCCCCACTTAAACGCTCTATCCATTTCTTTATGGCCATTAAAGTATTCGACTACTTTTTTCACGCTCATCGTTTCATTGTTCACATTTTCGAGAAGCGCGATCGCGCACATTCTCTTGCCTTTTCGGTGTTCATCGAGACGAACCTCAATGTCCGGTCCGCTTTGTTGTTTCATTGTCACAACGCCATCCACTTCTGACCAATTCGCTGCACCTTCGTAAATGAAGGCATAGACAAGAAGTCTTTTGAATTTAGTGATTTTATTGCCATTGATTCGCAGGTTTTCGCCGCCTTTTATGGCTCCTGTCCGATCATCCTGGTCCAGTGCAATATATGGTTCGCTACTTAAGTTCCCAAAACCATTTCCGAGAGCCTGAACAGCTCCTTTATAGCCATCTTCCAGTTCAAAGAGGCAGCCTAGATCCAAATCGACAGAAGAGCCTGCGCCTAGGACTGAAGACAAAAATCCTTTGGCTGTTTTCTGATTCCAATTTAAATTGACAAGGATTTCTCCAAGTGGGGCATTCGTTTTGTTTAAATTGATTTTATCTCCGGTCTTTTTCAGCTCTACTTTCGTAAGATTAATCGAAGCGGTTGCTGGCTGTTTTACCGGCTCTGCTTGCGTTGGTGCTTTTTGAAAGAAATCGAGACCCGCCTGAAAGTGATAGCTTTTGCATAGCTCAGCTAGTCCGTCACTAGAACTTTGTCCAATAGCAGCAAACTTCCATTCCCCGGTATGCACATAGATTTCACCCGCAATGACGCCCGTTCCTGTTAAAGAATCTTTTCCTAATTCGTACCTATGTAATTGTTGTCCATTTTCGGCATTGTCGATTTGGACGTAAGCGTTTGCCACTTGGCCGAAGTCCTGCTTCTTGGATTCTCCATCATACAAATGGATTGCCAGCACAACTTTTTTGATACCAGAAGAAATGTTCTTTAAATCAATAAGGATCTCCTCGTCATCCCCGGCACCTTCACCTGTACGATTATCCTTAGTTAATTGAACTGCACCATCCACACTTTTCAAGTTGTTGTAAAAAACAAGGCCTTCTTTCCCTGCAAGCTCCCCTGCTTCATTGACCAACAATGCAGAAACATCTAAATCAAAGTGGCGACCATGGCTACCAGTATCCCAGCCGAGTCCCACCTTGATTTTTGTCAGTGCAGGATTCGCTTTTGTTAAATCCACCTTTTGTCCTTTTACTAAAACTACCATTAAGATTCCTCCTTTTAGTTACTTAAATCTATTCCCTAATTTCACTATAATACATGTTGAATTTTGTTTACAGAATTTTAAAAAGCAATTTCTCGGAAACACCACCATCAACAAAATATATACAGCTATTTCCTTATTTAAATTATCCAGTATCATGCATTGTTAAAGTTGTTTTTCCACAGAGGCAAACTTCAATAATGTTAATACCTGCATAGGCAACAAAAAAGAAGCAGGCAATCATGAATTTCCACGATTGCCTGCTTCTTTAATATTTTCAAGCGTCTTAAGATCTTGATATAAGCTTAAGTGCTTTTAGAGAATCATAACTTATTCTCCTGCTGCAGACATCTTATAAACCTTACCGCCGTCCGTGATGGCAATAAGCGCGCCATCTTCCGTTACGAGAATATCACGGAAACGTTCGCCTTCATCAGTTAATAGACGTTCTTCTCCAACGATGGTGTCTCCTTCAATAACGACACGCGCAATATAGCTCGACACTAACCCACCGATAAACAAGTTGTTCTCCCATTCAGGAATTGCGTCGTTATCATAGAATGAACTACCACTTGGCGCACTTGTTGGATCCCAATAATAGCGTGGTTCCACAAAGCCTTGCGCCTCGTGTTCTGAAACACCCCCATTGATCAATTCACCCGTGTACTCGATACCATAAGAAACAATTGGCCATCCGTAGTTATTGCCTGGTTTAACAATATTCAGTTCATCCCCAGCTTGTGGACCGAATTCAACAATCCATAAGTCTCCTGTTTCAGGGTGGAAGTCTATTCCTTGAATATTACGGTGACCGTAGCTGTAAATACCATCCAATGCGTCTTCATCTTCGATAAATGGATTCGACTCTACGGGTTCTCCGTCTTGTGTAAGGTGAATGACTTTACCTAGATAAGCATCTAAGTCTTGTGCACGTTCGCGAATTGGATCATCTGAACGCTCACCCGTTGTTAAGAATAGGTTGCCCTCCTCGTCAAAGATAATCCGGCCACCATAATGTAAGGTACCTTCATATGCTGGTGTCGCTTGGAAGATCACTTCAAAATCTTCAAGTGAAGCTTCATCTTCTGACAACATACCTTTACCAACAGCCGTTACTGTACCCCCTTCAACATCTTGAGCAAACGTCATAAAGACTAACCTTGTTTCGTCAAAATCAGGTGCAACCGCTACATCAAGTAAACCACCTTGGTCTTCGTTATTTACTTCGGGAGTACCTTCGATTGGATCTGAAACAGCGCCGTCTTCAAGATTTACAATCAAAAGTTCTGCTGCATCTCGTTGCGTTACAAGTAAGCGATTGGGTTCAAACTCTACCATCCCCCAAGATACGCCAAGACCTTCCACAACCACTTCTGTCTCAATTTCTGTTTCAGTCTTTACTGCAGGTGCTCGTGTTTGTTCTGGAAATGCCGGTTCAAACTCCGTAACTTTTGGTTGAGATTCTGCGCTTTCATTAGCACTTTCTTCAGTGCCCTCGTCAACACCTTCTTCTGTTGCAGCACTTTCTTCTGTTGGAGCATCCGAATCATCAGGGGATTCTTCGTTTGAAGCATCATCATTTCCGCATGCTGCCAAAGTCAATACGAACATCAGCATCGTAAAGAACATTAATTTCGACCATGAAATTTTCGTCATCGTTTTTCCTCCCTTTTTTATATTTTTAAACTGAATCACTATTAAATTCAGTTCATAGAAACCAATTACCAGAAATTGATTAAGCGCTGCATATTATGGGTAAAAACTCCCTTATATATTAACTTTCCCTTAAAACCACTCCAACAAACTGTTTTATTTAACATACATGAAGCATTTGTACTATCTGGTTGGCGTATCGCAATACTTTTCACTTATATTGATTTCACCTCGCTAAGAACACTCATTTTTTTAGCACGCCATTTCTAGTGAGTGTTCGCTGGATTCGGTACAGTTCTCATAAATTTATACAGGCTAAAAGGATCAAAAAAACACACCCGTAGTGTTGATGCAGTGGGTGTGAGAATGTATAGGATATAAATTGTCGTGTATTGTAAAAATCGTTTAGAATTCTTTCCCATGGGCGCGATTTAAATTTTTAATAAAACTCAACAATAACCTCATTCACTTCATCACCGCTTAAGAACGACTTCAGAACTTCCTCTGTTCTTTTGTCTGCTTCCGTTAAAAAACCCTGACTGATTTTCATGCTAATTGAACTCCAAAGTTGGTGCACAATTGCTGAATATCAGACTGATAACCGTTTCCGACTGCAGTGAACTTCCAATCTTCGTTGTAACGATAGATTTCCCCAACTATCAGACAAGTCTCCGGACCACCACCATTGGCCAAATCAAACTGGAACATTTCCTCCCCGGTTTCTGCATTCGTCATCCGGATAAAGACATTGTTCACCATGCTGAAATTCTGCTCTCGAGTTAAAGCATCGTAGATAGTTACAATAAACACAATTTTTTCTACTTCGCTTGATACTTTATCCAGTTCCACAAAGACTGTTTCAGTATTGTTTCCTGCATTACGACTATCCTTCAATAAATTCGTGCTGCCATCTGGCGATTGAGGGTTGTTGTAGAATATAAAAAATTCTTCCTTCGGCACTTTTTGATTTTCATTCAAAAGGAATACATGAACGTCAAGATCGAACTCTGTTCCTTGCTGGCTGCTGACATCCCAGCCCAGTCCAACTTTGAGTTTCGTTAGCGGAGGGTCATCCATAGTTAAGGAGACACGCTCACCTTTTCGTAATGATGGCCTCTTGGTTGGAGCAGGTGTCGTTTCAATTTCCACTAATTTGGTCTCTGGTTCTTCTGATTGAGGGGCTGACACTTCAGGTTCTTTCTCAGCAGGCTTATCTTCTTTCACTTCCGAATCGGCTGGTGTTTCCGGTGCTACTTCTTCAGCCGGCACAGTAGTTGGGCTATCCAATTGTTCTACTCGCTCATTAGACATAATGATGGACTCGTCGATAATGCTCAAATCCAATCTGTTCGCTCCTACCTGCTTGGCAATTGCCGTCGCTTTTTCAATCACTTTCTTTGTAACAGCATGTGGGTAAAAGTCTTTGACAACCAATTTGATGAACTCAGGCGGAAGTTCTTCAAGTGTCTTCTTAAATGAGGTGAGCAGTTTATCCCGGAAGATAATTTCCTCAGTGGCTTCTCGAATGCTGTTTGCTGATATCTTCGTGTAACTGAGTAAATTCAAGAAGTAAAAATCATAATCGGTGAGATTTAAAACATCTAAGGAGTAAAAGGGTTCGATATCCATTAGATTTTCATAGTAGAAGTCCGTAAAAAAGTGATAATTTCGTCCGTCTGTAATGATTCCCAGTTGTACTTCCGGTGTGGAATTATAGTATTTCTGCAGTTGATGGTAATGCCTTTTAATATTGGTGTTTAAAGGCTTGGCCTCAATGATGATTTTGAAGTCACCCAAATCCAACGCATAATCCACTTTGTCGTTGTTCCCCCGTAGGTTGGCCGGCTTGAACTCATGCTTCAAGACATTCGGATCTGTTATGTCGTATCCGAGTGAAGTGAGGAAGGGAAGAATAAGAAAGTGCTTCGTTGTCTGTTCATTAAAGGTCATGTCTTCATTGGTGAGAATCTTCTTTAAATTATCAATTGATTTTTGTGCAGAAGTATCGAGCATATGCCTCTCTCCTTTAGTTTTACTTGTTCCCGCTTACCATCTTAATTCATTGTAACATTTCTCCGACAGAGGTAATTAATGTAAAGCTGTTTTATATATACAATCCTAATGAAAAAAGAGAGGGATTACCAAATGGTCCCTATGTTACAAACAATTCAAACACAATTTATACGAATGAATAGAATCGAAAAACCACATCTGAAATGTTAATGCATCGAGTGTGGCAATGTATGGATTATAAATTGTCGTGTATTGCCAGAATCTTTTAGAATAGTTTTTGACACAGCGTTTAATGTGAAATAAGTCAAGCGCTAACTATAAGGAATTTTGACAACACAAAACCAAAGATCAACTGGAATAAAATTGAAATCGACAATCACAGAACAGTAATGAAGGCATTTCTCCG